>CAVCBG010000256.1:0-3016 GCA_963600285.1 Anaerovoracaceae bacterium | reverse complement strand
CTCCTCTCATCATTCGGCACGATTTCCCCCGTTCCGCATTATAATAAGAACCTAAGGAGTAATCTCATATGATTCTTGATATTGTTGAAATCGGAAACCCCGTTTTACGGAGAAAAGCCCATAAGATCAGCCAAGTCGACCGCGACATCCGCATTCTGGCCGACGATATGGTGGACACCCTGCACGATGCCGGCGGCGTAGGCCTGGCCGCGCCCCAGATCGGCGAATCCATCCGCATGATCATTGTGGAATATCCGGAGGACGACAGTGTCGAGGATTCTCCGATGAAGGTGTATAAGGTCATCAACCCGGAAATCATCTGGCATTCGGAAGAGACCGTGGAAGGCGACGAAGGCTGCCTCTCCATCCCCGGTTACGTCGGCACCGTTGAACGCTGGGAAGCCGTCAAGGTCAAAGGCCTCTCCGTCTTCGGCCGCCCGGTGAAGATCAGCGCCTCCGGCTGGCTTGCCCGCATTTTCCAGCATGAGATCGACCATCTCGACGGCATCTGCTACATTGACAAAGCCTCCGCCATCTTCAAGCCCTCCGAACGCCCCGACGGCGAGGAAGTTGACGAGACCGACGAAGGCGGCGAATCCGCGCCCGCCGAAGAGACTCCCGGCGAGAACTAAACTCCCGTGATCCTGACTCATTTATCACTGACGAATTTCCGCTTATACGTCCGCCTGGATACCGACATACCCCGGCGGATACTTTTATTATCCGGCGGCAACGCCCAGGGCAAGACGAGCCTCCTGGAAGCGCTGTTTTACTGCGCCTCCTTCACCTCGCCCCTGGCCGCGTCCGACCGCCAGCTCATCAATTTCAACGCCGTCAACGATCCCATCGCGGTCGCGCGGATCGTGGCTGATTTTGAGAAAGAGGGCTCCGAACAGCGTCTCGAGGTCCGCGTCATTCAGGAGAACGCCGAGAAGGCGGGACGCATCCGCAAAGAGATCCTGCTCAACGGCGTCAAGACCACCGCGCAGAAGGCCGTCGGCGCCTTCCCCTGCGTGATGTTCCTGCCGCAGATGACCCGCATCCTCGAAGGCGCGCCGGACGAACGGCGCCGCTACCTCAACATCATGCTGTCCCAGTCCGCGCCCGGGTACGCCCGCGCCCTCTCGGAACAGAAACAGATCCTCACCCGCCGCAACGCCCTTCTGAAACTCATCTGGGAACGCAAGAGCGACCCGCAGCAGCTCGAGTTCTGGGATCAGATGCTGGCGGAGCGCTCCGCGGAGCTCATTCTCCAGCGGGCCCGCGCCATTGAATTCCTGAAGAAAAGCGCCCGCGACGCGCATTACGAACT
The DNA here is from genome assembly GCA_963600285.1 of Anaerovoracaceae bacterium. Lineage (GTDB taxonomy): Bacteria > Chloroflexota > Anaerolineae > Anaerolineales > Anaerolineaceae > Flexilinea. Next base: position 1,704 of record CAVCBG010000256.1, on the reverse strand, counting down.
GACCGCGGGGAAAGAGGTCCTCGCCCTCGGATACCTGCCCGGCTTCGATCCGCTGCATCCGGAGACGGCCAAGGGCCTGCGCTTCAACGCGGACGAGGAAGCCATCATCGCCCTCGGTTCCGCGGAGATCGCCTCCCGCTACCGTGAGGCGCTCCGCAATTGCCGGCAGACGGATATTGACCGCGGCGTGACCACCATCGGCCCGCACCGCGACGACTTCTCCATCTACGGCAGCGGCATTGACCTGTGCACCTACGGCTCCCGCGGACAGATCCGCACCGCCCTGCTCTCGCTGAAGCTCTCCGAGATCGAATGGATGCGGCAATTCGCCGGGACCGCGCCGCTGCTGCTCCTGGATGAGACCTTGGCCGAGCTTGACGAGCAGCGTTCCGCCGACCTCCTGGCGCGTCTGGAGAGCAGCGGACAGGCCGTCCTGACCACGACCGACCAAACCCATTTCCCCGCCGGCTTCACCGAGAACAATACCGTCTGGCAGGTGAAGGGCGGCGTGATCGACAAACAAGATTGAAGAATAACGCGTTCCCGGCGCGGATTCCCCGCCGAAAACGGTGTACAATTGACAAAAGGGAGAAGGTACCGACTTATGAAAAAACAAAACATCCTGATCAGCTTGATTCTCGTTTTCGCGCTGCTGCTGAACGGCGTGTTCGGCGTATCCGCGCAGGCCGCCGAAGAATACATCCCGATGCACACCGCGGAGGAGCTCTCCGCGCTCTTTGACCGCGTCAAGACCTACATGCAGGAGAACGGCGACACCGTTGAATCCGCGCTCGACGAGACCGAGAGTGCCATTATCAGCGACGCACTCGTCCGCGGCTGGGCCATTGCCGAAGCCGACGACCCGACCCCGGAACAGATCGACAACGCCTACGGCGCCCTTTACAACATGTTCCTCTTCACCGGCCTCATCGTCGCGCCGAATGAGACCTTCACCTCCGAGACGATTTTCGAGCTCGCCGTGCAGCTGATCGACCAGGAATATTACGACCTGCTCGCCGAAGCCGGTGAGACGCAGGAGAATATCGACTACGCCGCCTACCTGCGCGACATTTCCGAAGCCATCGTCGAGGATCCGGAATCCTTCACCCAGGAGGAAGTCGAGAGCTGGCTTGAGGATATCTACGGCGAAACCTACTACGCCGCCGGTTTGAAGACGATGTATTACGCCGACAAGCTGCCGTCCCCGGAGGAGATCTACGCTCAGAATGACACCGCCACTGAGGAAAGCATCTCCGCCAAGCCGGAGAAGACATACGAGACCGCCGCGCCGCTGAAGGAGCTTCTCGGCATCGACATGCCCGACCTGACGAAGACCATGTCCGACGCCAAGCTCGGCTATTACTCCATCACGGCAGACATTGTCGCCGACGCGGAGTACACGCTCCCGAATGACGGCATCGTTCTCTTCCGCCTCTGCCGGGGATCCGGCTACGACATCAGCGGCGTACAGAACGCCGAGTTTTATGAAGATTGGAACCGCTATTCCACCGACTTCGGCGTCTACAAATACGGCAAGATTTGGATCGCCGTCGGCGATGTTCAGACGCTGGACGAGACGAAGTACAGCTTCGCCGTCGACGCGGAGAACGTCACGGAAGAGCAGTTCGATACCATCGTGAAGTACTTCATCGAGAGCGTCCGCAATCAGCGCGCCGCCAAATAAGACGGAGGGGGTATTTATGA
>CAVCBG010000255.1:0-3074 GCA_963600285.1 Anaerovoracaceae bacterium | reverse complement strand
TTGGGAAGGCAGGCGACTTCGACGGCGGAGCGGGCGGGATAGGCGCCGCTGAAGAACTCGCTGTAGACGCCGTTCATGGCGGCGAAATCGCTCATGCTCTGCAGGAAGACGGTGGTCTTGACGACGTGCGCCATGTCGGTGCCGGCGGCTTCGAGAATGGCTTTGACATTATTCAGGGACTGGCGGGTCTGCTCCTCGATCGTAGCGGGCATACTACCGGTAGCGGGATCGACGGGAATCTGCCCGGAGGTGAAGATGAAGCTCCCGGCATGAATCGCGGCGGAATAGGGACCGATGGCAGCAGGCGCTTTATCGGTGAAGATGACTTGCTTTTCCATAAAATATCACTCCTCGTTATTGTTTATCAGCAAATAATTTTACCAGATTAACCGCAACATTGGAAACGAACCGCAGCCCTTCCAGGGTGATGTGTTCGTAATACCCATGATAGGCGTAACCGCCGGTACCGAAGTTCGGGCACGGCAGTCCTTCGTAGGAAAGGGAGGCGCCGTCCGTACCGCCGCGGGTGGGCAGATGCATCGGCTCGCCGCCGGCTTCACGGATGGCTTTGTCGGCGAATTCCACAAGGAAGGGATAGCGGTCGATGATCTCGCGCATGTTCGGGTACTGATCCTTGATGGTCACGGTCACCGTACCCGCGCCGTACTTGTCGTTCAGCAATTCGGCGGCGTGCTCCATGGTCTTCTTGCGGCCGGCGAAGAGCTCTTTGTTATGCTCACGGATGAGATACTTCGCGGTGGCGCTGCTCAATTCGCCCGCCATTTCATACAGATGGAAGAAGCCCTGGTCCCACTCGGTATCGCGCGGCGTGTCGCCGGAGGGCAGCATATTATTGAACTCCATCAGCACCAGGGAGGCGTTGATCATCGTGTTCTTCGCGTCGCCGGGATGGATCTCGAAGCCCTTGACGGCAACCGTCGCCGCGGCCGCGTTGAAGTTCTCGAAGCTGAATTCGTTCTCCGGACCGCCGTCAAAGGTGTAAGCGTAGTCCGCGCCGAATCCCTTGACGTCGAAATGATCCGCGCCTTGGCCGACTTCCTCGTCGGGGGTGAAGGCAACGCAGAGCTTGCCGTGGGGGATGTTCTCCGTGATGATCCGCTCGCAGGCATCCATGATCTCCGCCACGCCCGCCTTGTCATCCGCGCCGAGCAAGGTCGTGCCGTCGGTGGTGATGAGCGTGCGTCCCTTGAGGGAAGGCAGATGCGGGAATTTCCCGACGCTGAGTTCGCGTCCGGAAGTGCCGAGCTTCACGTCCCCGCCGTCATAGTTCGGGATGACCTGCGGGTTGACGTTCTCACCGGAGCAGTCCGGGGCGGTGTCCATATGCGCGATCAGGCCGAGCGCCGGCGCCTTTTCGTATCCGGGCGTCGCGGGGATGGTCCCGTAGACGTAGCCGTATTCGGAGATGTGAGCGTCGGCGATGCCGATCTCTTTCATCTGTCCGCAGAGGATGTTCGCGAGGTCAAGCTCCCGCGCGGCCGTCGGCACGGTGGTCGAATCGGGGTCGGAAGTCGTATATACACGGGTGTAAGCTAAAAAGCGGTCAAGAATATCCATTAAGCCTCCTGATTACCCCTTAATTATATGCGGTTATTCAAAAATAACAACCGAAATCGCGCGCTTCAAAGGACCTCGGCCGTATTATAATTAAAGTGGAAAAATTTCACCAAAGGCTGTCGGCCCGCGCCGCCGGTCCGGAAGGAGGCAGATTGTATCAAATCGTCAAAATCAACACCATGAGCGAATTGCTGGAGATGGCATCCGACCAGCCTCTGGACGCGAACGGCCGTTACCGCGGATACTATCTGTACCGCGGCCTTCCGGATGCCTCGTTTGAGCTGAAGACCAGCCTGCAGCGGAACTGCGGCGACCTCGCGAACATGCTTGAGCCGAAGATCCTCGCGAACTTCAAGAAGTACACCGCCACCGAAGCGCACGTCAACACCGACACCGTCTGGAAGCGCATGATCCTCGGAGAACATCACGGACTGCCGACGCGGCTCCTCGACTGGACGCATTCGCCGTTCGTCGCGCTGAATTTCGCCACCGACAGCGACATGGCGACTTTGGACAAAAACGACTGCGCCATCTGGCGGATCGACATCGCGGAGCTGCACCGCTTCCTGCCGAGGAAGTTCAGGGACGTCATGGAGCGGGCAGGCGTGACGATCTTCTCGGTGGATATGTTGAACGAAGCCGCCGCGTCCATTGAGGAATACGACCGCCTGACGGCGGGGTCATCCATGGTGATCATGGAACCGCCCTCGGTCGACCCCCGCATTGTCAGCCAATACGCGTTCTTCTCCGTCGTCCCCGGACAGGTTCACAGCATCGAGGACTTCCTCGGCAAGCATACCGCGGGCACGGTCAAGTACGTCATTGACAAGGACCTGAAGTGGCGGATCCGCGACTTCCTGGACGAGTCGAACATCAGCGAACGCACCGTCTTCCCCGGCCTCGACGGCATCTGCAAATGGCTGGCGCGGCACTACTACGTGCGGCGATGAATTGAATTTTTACCCGGAGGAGGAAATTATGGAAAATATCAAAGGAACAAAGACCGAGGCGAACCTGCAGGCCGCCTTCGCGGGGGAATCCGAAGCCCGCAACAAGTACAGCTATTTCGCGTCGAAGGCCCGCAAGGAGGGCTACAACCAGATCGCGGACATCTTCGAGGAGACCGCGCTGAACGAGAAGGAGCACGCCAAGCTGTGGTTCAAGCTGCTGAACGGCGGTGAGATCGGCGACACGGCTTCGAATTTGGAAGCTGCCGCCGAAGGCGAGAATTACGAGTGGACGGATATGTACGCGAAGTTCGCCGCCACCGCCAAGGAAGAAGGCTTCCCGCGGATCGCGGCCCTGTTCGAGCTCGTCGGCGCGATTGAGAAGACCCACGAGGAGCGTTACCGCAAGCTGCTGCAGAACGTCAAAGACGGCATCGTCTTCTCCCGCGACGGAGAGAAGATCTGGCAGTGCGCGAACTGCGGCCACATTGTCGTCGGCAAGCAAGCTCCCGCGGTCTGCCCCGTCTGCGCCCATCCGCAGTCGTTCTT
>CAVCBG010000254.1:0-3075 GCA_963600285.1 Anaerovoracaceae bacterium | reverse complement strand
CTATGCTCCGATATGATATCTCAGCCAATAAACCGGGAGGCCGAGGAAGTCGCGGATGATCCAGGTCCCCCAGGAGAAGAGATTGTACATACGGCGGTCGGCATTGACCGAGACGGCGGTGATGCCGTAATGATCGGCGGTGAGCAGCGTGCGCGAAGTATGGTAGCCGCTCGTCACCAGGACCAAGGCGTCCTTCCCGAAGACGTAACGCGCGTTGTAACAGCTGGCGTTGGTGTTGTACCCCGCCGTGTCGCGGATAATGGCGGACTCCGGCACGCCGTTCTCTTCGGCGAGCTGCTCCATGGCGTCCACTTCATTGCGGGAGCTGTCGGAGTTGTCCCCGCTGAGGATCATCTCATCGATCTTCCCCGCCTTGTAAAGGTCAACCGCGGTCAGCACCCGGTCCGTCATGACGGCGGAGGGCTGCCCGTTGAAGTAGACGCCCGCGCCGAAGACCAGCGCGGTCCGCGGGGAGTCTTCGGGAAGGGTCTCGACGGAATACTTCCGTGAGGCGTAGCGCAGGCTCAGCGCGACCGAGAAGATCATGTAAATCAGCAGCGCGATCTGAATCGCGATGCCGACGACGCGGAATCCCTGATGATGTTTCGCGAGGATGATCCACGTCATCATCAAGCTCCAGAGCAGGCGCCAGGTGACGAAGAAGATCAGACTGCACGGGCAGTACCAGGTGATGAAGCCCTTGATCCCCCATGCCCGCGCGGAATGCAGGACGACGCGCCAGTAAAGGGACTGCCACAGCACCGCGAAAAGCGATCCCGCCAGCCAGACGAGCAGCAGCTTCACCGGCTGCTGATAATTATTGAGGCCCTCGAGGATCTTCGGCAGACGTTTATACCAAGCCGTGCCTTCCGGGAACTCCGGCAGCGACTGCGCGAGGTTGAAACGGTACACCTTGAGCAGGTACGCCAGCAGCAGCCAGAAGAGCACGGAGGGAACCGTCATCCCCAAGATGTGGAGCAGCGAGCCGGATTCCCAAATGCCGACGCCCGCGTAAAATCCCATCAGGGTCACGAGCAGGCAGTCGCCGATGATCAACAGTACAGTATAAAATCTCATAATATCCATTATATTTGACAATTCCGGCGCCGCCGAAATTGGTGTCACCCTTCATGAATTCGCGCCTCCGGATGGGGGCTTCATCCAACATCAGGAGGTATGGAGTTTAACCGAATTTCAGGTTAAAATCAAGGTAGAGACTTGTGAATTACACAGGAGGAAGTTATGACATTTTTGGAACTCGCCAAAGCCCGCTACTCGGTCCGTAAATTCTCCGACAAAGCGGTTGAACAGGAAAAAATCGACCTCATCCTCGAAGCCGCGCGCGTCGCGCCGACCGCGAAGAACAACCAGTCGCAGCACATTTACGTCCTGCGCAGCCCCGAAGCCATTGAGAAGATCAACGGCCTGACGCCGTGCATTTACGGCGCGTCGACGGTCTTCATGATCGGCTATGATAAGGACCGCGATTATAAAAACCGCTTCCGCGATTATGTTCACTCCGGTGATACGGACGCGGCCATCGTCACCACGCATATGATGCTCGAGGCCTGGGAACTCGGCGTCGGTTCCTGCTGGGTGCAGAACTTCGACCGCGTCGCGGTTCATGACGCGTTTGAGCTGCCGGAAAACATCGAGATCGTGAACCTGCTCCCCGTCGGTTACGCGGACATGGGCCCGGCCGACCGCCATACGCTCTCCCGCGAACTTTCCGAGATGGTCACGGTGCTCTGAACATAAACCGCTGCCGAGAGGTATTTGAACGATGAACGAGAATGGGCTCTGCTTATCCTGCTTCCGCTATACGGGCGGTCTGAATCCCTGCCCGCATTGCGGCGCGGACGCGTCCCGCATTCAGAACGACCCGAGCCACCTGCGCCCCGGGACCGTGCTGAACCGTTCCTACCTCATCGGCCGCGCCCTCGGACAGGGCGGCTTCGGCATTACCTACCTCGCGCTCGACCTGAACGCCCGCCGCGTCGTCGCCGTCAAAGAATACTACCCCCGCGGACGCGTCACCCGCGAACGGGGGCTCTACGTCGCCCCGGCTGACGCGAACGCGGCCGCCATGCTCAAGAAAGGCGTCAACCTTTTCTTTAAGGAAGCGCTGATTCTCGCGAACTTCTCCGCCCATCCGAACATCGTGAATGTTCTCCATTTCTTTAAGGAAAACAACACGGCGTACATCGTCATGGAGTACATCAACGGGAAGTCGCTCAAGGACTATCTGCAGGCGCGCGGCGGGACGATCTCCTTCATCGAGGCGCAGCAGATCCTCTGCCCGATCATGTCGGCCTTGGATGAACTGCATCACGCCGGGCTGCTGCACCGCGACATCGCGCCGGACAACATTTATCTCACCGTCGACGGGCACGCGAAGCTGCTGGACTTCGGCGCGGCGCGCTTCAGCTTCGGGGACGAGACGCAGAATATCGACGCCGTCATCAAGCCCGGCTACGCGCCTTTGGAACAGTATTCCGGCAGCGGCACGGAACAGGGCTCGTGGACGGATGTCTACGCCATGGGCGCGACGTTCTACCGCGCGCTGACCGGGAAGCTGCCGACGTCCGCCTCCGACCGGGCGATGGGCCGTCCGCTGCCGACGATCCGCGAACTCGGCGTACAGATCCCCGACACCGCGGAGAATGCCATCCTCCGCGCGATGAGCCTGAAGCCGGATGAGCGCTACGTCTCCATCCGCGACTTCGAGAAAGACATTGAACGCGCCGCGGCCGAACTTCGTCCCGCTCCGCAGCCGCAATCCCAGCCGCGGCAGCCCCTTCCTGTTCAGCAGGTCATGCCGCGCCAGCCGAATATGACGCCGCCTTCCTACATGCAGCCGATGCAGCCGTCCGCGCAGCCGGTCCGCCCGGCGTATCAACCGCGTCCGGTTCCGCAGCAGCAGGCTCCCGCGCCGGCGGAGGAATCCCCGACCTTCCTGCAGCGGGTGAAGGCGTTATTCAAACGCGCGTAACGGGATTATGATTAAAGGTGCCGATTCGGCACGGAGGAGATTGAGAACTTCACGAAGGCGATTGAGCGCTTCGCGAATATGCA
>CAVCBG010000253.1:0-3078 GCA_963600285.1 Anaerovoracaceae bacterium | reverse complement strand
AAAGCAGGGATGGTTCGACGATATCGACGAGATGATCGTATGCGAGCCGTCGGATGAAAGGATCAGCTTCTGCGAAAAGGGCGCGCTCTGGCTGCGTCTGCAGATTTGGGGCGTGGCGAGCCACGCGTCCCAGCCGTATCTCGGGCGCAACGCCGTTGAATACGGCATCTGGTTTGCCCGGAAGCTGCGCGAAACGGTCCTCGATGGGCGCGAGCACCCGATCCTCGGAAGCACCACCATGGCCGTCACCAAGTTCCACGGCGGCAATATGACGAATATTGTTCCCGCGGAAGCTTCTCTGGAAATTGACATCCGGACCATTCCGGAGACCTCGCATGATGAGATTCTCCGCGCGGCGGAGCGGCTCTGCCGGGATATGCAGCGCAGCTACTCCAATGTCGCGGCCGAGCTCACAGTCCTCAATAACCGCCCCGCCATCGAGTGCGATCCCGAGAGCGGTTTCCGCGGGAAAATCGCGGCAGCCGCCGAAGAAAGCGGTCTGTCCATGGAAAAGCAGGGGCATCATTTCTTCACCGACGCCTCCCTGGTGCTCCCGAAGCATCCGATTCCGTTCGTTATCGCCGGTCCCGGAGATGACAAACAGGCGCATGTGCTGAATGAAAACATCACGCTCAGCAGCGTAACGCGGTTCGCGGAATTCTATCTGCGATATTTGCGAAAGAATTGGTTTTGAGGTATGGCATAGGCTTGTACTGGAGCAGGTGCGATCATCTGTTTCAGATAAACGGCAGGAACACTGCCAAAAATCACGTTTTTCTTTTAGAGAGGAGAAAATATGAAAAAGAATAACAACAAGCTGGTACTTTATTTGATCCCGATCGGTATCGCGGTGAACTTCGTGGTGGGCTCCATCATCACCCTTCTGAAACTCCCGCTGTATCTTGACTGCATCGGCACCATCATCGTCGGCGCGCTCTGCGGCGCTTGGCCGGGTGTTATTGTTGGCCTGATCACCAACATTCTCAACGCTATTGCCGACCCGACCATTCTGTTCTACGCCCCGCTCAACATGGCGTTCGGCGTTCTGGCCGCCGTTCTTTCCAAGAAGGGCTGGTTCAAGAACTTCGGTCTGACCCTGCTCAGCTCCATCTTCTTCGCCCTCATCGGCGGCGGTATCGGCTCCCTGATCACTTGGGTTGTTTACGGCTTCGACTTCGGCTCCGGCAGAACCGCCATCGTCTCTGTCCCGCTGTATGAAACGCTGCACGTTTCCAAGTATATTGCCCAGTTCATCGCCGAAACCGCGATCGACCTTATCGACAAGGTTGCCACAGTTATTATCTGCTTCTTCATCCTCAAGGCGTTCCCGACCAGATTCCTCACCAAGCTTCCGCTCGGTCCCATCTACATCAGCGACGAACTGAAGAAACAGGAAGAAGAAATCTCCAAGAAAGCCGAATAATTTCGGTCTTACTAAGAATCGGTGGAGGCAGGGGTAAATTCTCTGCCTCCAATTATTAGGAAAGTGCACCGTGGATAAAACTTTTGCTTATTCGTTTAAAGACTATCCTCTGACGGGGAACTTCTGGTGGGACTTGAATCCTATGACCAAGTTCATCATCAGCATGTGTGTGGCCATCAGCGCGATCGTGGTCTATAACTGGCGCTACGCGCTGGTTTTACTCATACTCTACTTCATTATGGCCGCCGCTGTCGGCATCGGCAAAAGCTACGCCAAGGCAATGGCGGGCGTTGGACTGCTGCTGCTCATATTCACTGTGATCATCCGTCAGATCGGCCATCGCGACATCAACCAAACGCTCTTGTTCTCCATCTGGGGCTGGGATTGGTATTGGGAAAGTCTCGACGCGGCCTTGAATATCGTGGGTTATATGGTCGGCTTTGCCGGCGCCCTGCTCATTTTCTTTATGACCACGCCGATGCGCGACATCATGTACACGCTCGAACAGAAGGGCGTGGGTCATGAAGCGAGCTTTATCATGCTCAGCTCCATGCAGAGCATCACCGACATGAAAAAGTCGGCGAACACCATCATGGAAAGTCAGAAGGCCCGCGGCATCGAGACCGAGGGCAACATGATCGTCAGAGCCAAAGCGTTTCTGCCGACGCTCGGCCCGATCGTTCTCGGCGCCATGTCCGGCACCGAGGAAAAGTCCATCGCCATGGAAGCGCGCGCGTTCTCCTATGAAGGCAAGCACACGACGCTGCGCGACCTGCGTCCGACTACTAAACTTGAAATCGTACTCGATGTGATCGCGGTTGTGTACCTGCTGGTCTGCATCGCTTATAGAGTCGCCATCGCGACCGGCGTCATTGGATAAAGAGGGGGAAAAGAAAAATGTCATTCATCGAACTGAAAAATGTTTCCTACCGCTATCCGTATGCCAAAGAGCCGGCGCTGAAAAATATCAACATTTCCTTTGAGCGCGGCAAGTTCTACGGCATCGTCGGCGAGAACGGCGGCGGCAAGACGACACTCTGCAACCTGATCCGCGGCCTGATCCCGCATTTCTATAACGGCACGCTCGAAGGCGACGTTCTGATTGACGGCACCGACATCCGCAACTGGGACACGGCCGAGCTCAGCGTACAGATCGGCTACATCTTCCAGAATCCTTTCACTCAGATCAGCGGCATTAAGCCCACTGTCTTTGAGGAAATCGCCATGGGCCTTGAAAACCTGGGCGTCCCCAAGGACGAGATGATCGAGCGCGTGATCGATGTCTGCGAGAAGCTCAAGATTGAAGACCTGATCAAGAAGAACCCGAACGAGCTTTCCGGCGGCCAGCGGCAGAGAGTCGCGTTCGCCTCCATTATGGTCATGGATATGCCGACGCTTGTCATTGACGAGCCGACTTCGCAGCTTGACCCTGAGGGAACCGAGGCTGTATTCAGCATCATTTCCGAGCTCAAAAATTCCAACAAGACAATCCTGCTCATTGAGCACAAGATGGACCTGATCGCGGAATACTGCGACGAGGTCGTTGTCATTCAGAACGGTCAGATCGCGCTGAACGGTCAGACGAAGGAAGTTCTCGCGAACCCGAACCTGAATGAATACGGCGCCGTGATGCCGGAAGTGACCCGCTTCGGGCA
>CAVCBG010000252.1:0-3086 GCA_963600285.1 Anaerovoracaceae bacterium | reverse complement strand
TTCACCGCGTTTTACATTGAGACCGCTTTAGAGACCGCGGAAGAACCGGAACCGGCCGCCGAAATGCCCGCGGAACCGGCTGCCGAGAAGGAAGCGAATGCCTAACATCCGCGTCATTCACGGGAATGACATCGACGCCATCGACGCGGCGGTTGCCGCCGTGGTGAAGGAACAGCGCGACACCGGTCTCGCGGATTTCAACTTGGCCGTCTTCTACGGCAAGGGGCTTTCCGAGAACGATTTCAACACCGCGGTCCTGGCGGCGCCGTTCATGACGGATCACCGCGACGTGATCCTGCATGAACCGCTGGCCATGGCGGGCGGACGGGACGGCAACGCGAAGTTCCTGAAGCTGATCGAAGGCATTCCCGAGACCACGCGGCTTTACCTCGTCATCAAGGACGGGATCGAACGCAAGGATTGGGAGAAGCTCTCGAAGACGTCATTCCTGCGGAAATGGGTCGAGAAGAACCCCGACCGCGCCGAGATCACGACGTATCAGCTCCCCGCCCAGGCGCAGATGCCGGCGTGGATCATGAAGAAGGCGCAGTCGATGGGCGGGAAGTTTGAAGCCTCCGGCGCCGCCGCGCTGGCGGCAGCCATCGGCAACGATACGCAGATGGCCGCGCATGAGATCGAGAAGCTCCTGCTGTACGTCAACTTCAGCCGTGAAGTGGACGCCGGCGACGTTGACGAGCTCGTGCAGGGCGTGACGCAGGTTTCCGTCTTCGACATGGTGGACGCCCTCGCGGTCGGCAATTCCAAAATGGCGCTCTCCAAGCTCCATCAGCTGGAGGAGACGGAAGAAATTCCCCTGATCTTCGCCATGATCGTCCGCCAATTCCGCCTGCTCGTGCAGACCCGCGCCATCCTCGATCGGCGCGGCAATTCGCAGACCGTGCAGAAAGAGCTCGGCCAGGTCTCGTTCGTCGCGGATAAGCTCTGCCGTCAGGCGAACGCCTTCACCTCGGAGAAGCTCAAGGCGATCTATCAGCAGCTGCTGGAGTTCGACTATCAATTCAAGACAAGTTCCTCGGAGCCCACGGCGGCGTTGGACCTCTTCGTCCTCGGTGTTGCCGATCTCCTTAAGAAAAAGTAAATTTGGAGTACAATCATCGGTATGGCAAAATATCTTCTTATCGACAGTCATGAAGACCTGGCTTATGAATCCATGCTCGGCGGGTACGACTACACCCGTTCCGTCGACTACAACCGCAAGCACAACCGCGGCACGGAGCCTTTTGAATGCATGGTCGGCTGGCCCGAACTGCAGGAAGCCGGGACGGCGATCGCCTTCTCGACGGTGTTCATCAGCCCGGATGTCCCCGGCGACAAGGATCATACTTACGGTGAGACGATGTGGAGCAACCGCGATAACTTCCACGCCGCGGCGATGACGCAGCTGGATTTCTACGACCGGCTCGCGGGCGAGCATCCGGACAAATACCGCCGTATTTTCACCCGCGCCGACTATGACGAAGTGATGAAGAACGCCGCCCAAGGCGAGCATCCCATCGGCCTCGTCACCCTGCTCGAAGGCTGCGAAGGCCTCCGCTCCTGGGAAGACCTCGAGCTCTACCGCGAGCGCGGCGTGCGCCTGATCGGCCCGGTCTGGGCGGGCGGACGCTGGTGCGCCGGTACGAAGACGAACAACCTGGTCGTCAAAGACGCCTTCACGGATGAGGGTTACGAACTGCTCCGCCGCATGTCCGCGTTGGACTTCGTGCTCGACATTTCGCACATGAAGAACGGCAGCGCCATGGACGCGCTGAACGCTTACGACGGCATCGTCTGCGCCTCCCACGCGAACTGTTACGCGCTGACGGAAGGCCTGCCGTATGAACGGATGCTGAAGGACGAGACCATCCGCGAACTCATCGCCCGCGACGGCGTGATGGGCGTGATCCCCTTCAACTCCTTCCTGAACGCCGACTACGAACGCATGAAGCTGCCGCGCGAGGCGGTTACGCTGAATGACGTCGCCAATCACATTGACCACATCTGCCAGATCGCGGGCGACTCCCGCCATGCCGCGATCGGCTCCGATGCCGACGGCGGGTTCGGCTATCCCGACATTCCGTACGAGATGAACGACATGAGCGACCTGCCGAAACTGGCGGACGTGCTCGCGGACCGCGGCTATTCCGAGGAGGACATCGCGAACGTCTTCCACGCCAACTGGCAGCGGATCTTGGAAAGGGCTTTGAAATGAGTGAAGAGAGCGTAATCGAAAAAACCGAAACCGAAGCCGCCGTGACCGCGGAAGCGCAGGCCGCTGAGACCGCTGCCGAACCGACTGTGCCGGAAGAAGAGCAGCCGGCGCCCGTCCTTTATCCGCGCCGAAGAATTAAGGCCGGTCTGCTGCTGGCGCTGTTCGGCTTCCTGCTCGTCGCTTTGGGCGCCAAGCCCGAATTCTTCGGCATGGACCGCAGCCCGGTGATCGGCTTCGCGCAGACCACCTGCTTCCTCGTCGGCCTCGGCATCATCTGCCTCGGCGGATATTTCTCCCTGCTGAGCTTCTGGCCGCACGGCTACACCACCATCACCGCGGACTTCGGCACCCGTCTGGTCGCGACCGGCTGGCTGATCGCCGTCTTCTCCGGTATGGCGGACGTCTTCGGCATCGGTTCGCACCCGATGAGCGGACTTGTCTACTTCGGCTACCTCCAATCCCTCGGCGTCGAGATCGGCGAGCTCGTGATTGCCGTCGGGTTGATCATGATGGTCATGCCGAAGCACTCCTCCCTGCATCTGAAGCCGGAGGATAATGTGAAGAAGATTGATATGAGACAGTGAGAAGTTAGGAGTGAGGAGTTAGGAGTTATTGAAAGAGTGCGGCGAGCCGCACTCTTCCTTGTTTAAAACGCTTCGCGAAGGGGAGCGGGGCTTCAGTTCACCTCATCCACCGCGGAGCGGTCCCCCTTCCCCTCGAGGGGAAGGACATAACGCGGCTCAAATTAAGGCGTGACCTTCCCTGCCGAACGCGACACTTCCCATATTGCGGCGAGCGAAGCGTTGCCGCGTTGCCCGGCGGGGCGAAGCCCTTCGCCGGGCGGGTGGGTTGGAGGGGTTTACCCCTCCACACC
>CAVCBG010000251.1:0-3093 GCA_963600285.1 Anaerovoracaceae bacterium | reverse complement strand
ACCGAGGATTGGGATACGCGCATCAACGGCATCGCCGCGATGGACGACATCTTCAAACTGCTTATGGCGCGGGTTGAAGTCCGGAACGACGACGACTTTTTCTCGTCCTATCTGTCTGGGAAAGTCGGCAACCACCGCCACAGTTTGGCGGATTTCTTCGAGAAGACGCTCGCGCTCTATCATACGCGCCGAATGCTGCTCTGCCTCGGGATGATTGAACGGGTGCTGTCGGATTGCGATGAACAGCGGATGCTGTCTTGGAACAAGACCCTGACCCTCAGCGGATCCGAATCCGCCTTCATCAAGAATTCATCCGCCGCCGCGGATTTCCTGCTCGACTGGATCGATGCCAAGGCGTGGAGCGATGTCGACACCTACCGCTATTTCCTCCGCTTCAAGGAAGGCGGGATCGGCGGTGTCATGCTCTACCTCGCGCATATTTACGCCGGCTCCGACACCTCCGAGAAGTTCGAGCGGTGGACGACCGCCGTGGACCTGGCGGAGAAATTGATCTCGGATTACTTCTCCCGTTATAATGAAGTGATCGCCCCGGCGCCCTTCCTCAGCGGGAATGATATTCAGACCGCGACCGGGCTTGCCGCGGGGCCCGCCATCGGCAGGATCAAGAAAGAATTGCTCGAAGCCCAGGTCATGGGCATCGTCAACAGCGCGGACGAAGCCCGCAGCTTCGTTGAAAAAGCCGCCGCCTCTATCAATGAAAGCGGCGATTGAACTTACTGAAAGGAGTAACAAATTCATGAAACGTTACCTTCCGATTTTACTTTTGGCTGTCATTTGCCTGCTGACCGCCGGCTGCTCCACGCGGACCAGCGACAGCGGCTATACTCAGAAAACCGTCGGCAAAAAGAACGACTCCAACATCTACGTCCTGAACGTGACCATGCTCGGCGACCCGACCAGCAATAAGAGCATCGAAGCCGAAGGCGTCGGCAAGAACTACAACGGCATTTACGGATACGGCAACACCCGCCTCTGGCAGGACGGCAAAGGCCTCGTCTCCGTTCATGTCAACTCCATCAGCCCGTCCCTGAGCTACGTGAAGGCCGGGATGGATATCGTCCTCAAGACCACCGACCTGAAGATCATGGCCATCGACAGCGGTTACAGCTTCACGGTGAAATGCCGCAACGACTACGAACCGGTCGCTTCCCTTCAGGATAATGAAATGGTGACCGACAGCTACGACACCTACGAACTGGATTACTGCCGTATGTCCGACCCGGAAATCATCTATTCGGGAACGGCGGACGCCGAATAAACATGGATAAGATCATCATTCGCGACCTGCGTGCCCGCGGACGGATCGGCATCAGCGACCAAGAACGGGAACGCCCGCAGGACATTCTCATCAATGTGGAGATGTTCTACGACTCCCGCAAAGCCGCCGAGACGGACGACATCTTCGACTGCGTGAATTACGCCGCGGTGACGAAGAAGCTGCTGAAAGCCGTTGAGGAAAATCAGCGGAAGACGGTCGAGGCATTGGCGCAGGATCTGGCAGATATATGTCTCGCGAATGAATTGGTCCGGAAGGTGAAACTTCGTGTAGAGAAGACGTCGATTGTACGTTTCACGAGCGCTGTTGGCATAGAAATCGAGCGGGAAAAGTGAAAAAAGCGTCCTTGCTGCTCATTCTCATGATATTCTTATGTTCATGCACGAAAATGGCTGAACAGGGAATTATCGCGCCGACTGCCGACATTGAAAAAACGGTCCATTGGATGGTGGATGACGCGGTGATGGCCGCCTCCACGCAGATCATGTATGAGGTCCGCCAGGAGATGAACACGCGCATCCCGCCGACGTCTACGCCCGCGCCGCTTTTCACGCCGCAGCCGTCGCCGACCCTGACGGTGACATCCATCTGGGAAGGGCAGCACGATTACGGCGAAGTTGAAGAGCCGACGCCGACGATGGTGCCGATGAACTGCACGAATCAAGTGCGTTTCGTGAAGGACGTATCCATTCCCGACGGAACGGAAGTCGCGGCCGGGAAGCCTTTCACAAAGACGTGGGAGCTTCAGAATATCGGCACCTGCGTCTGGACCGAAGATTATAAATTTGTATTTGTAGACGGGGATCAGCTCGGCGCGAACGCGGAGATCTCATTCCCGGAGGAAACAGCCATTGATTCGATGGGAAAGATTCAGATTTCCGTCTATATGACCGCCCCGGAAGAATCCGGCTCATATCGAGGATATTGGATGATTGAAGCGCCGAACGGCGAACGATTCGGAACCGGCAACAACGGTGAAAAAGCCGTTTGGGTGAAAGTTGAGGTGAAATGAACAAATTAACGGTACTCATTCTGTTTGCTTTACTCGCGACGCTTACGGGCTGCATTACAGTCAGCACGCCCGATACGGCAAGTCTGAACGCGACTGTCCAGGCTTCGGTCAGTACGGCGATTGCCCCTTACGAAGAGAAATACGATCAGCTGATTTCCGAAGAGGAGCTTGAGACTTCCCAGACCGAGCAGAATCAGAAGATGCAGCAGTATATCGTGGATCAGATTACCGAGGCCCATTCCGACGGCTCGAATGATTCCTCTACGTCTTCATCATCGACGGATACCACGGCTCAAATTATCCCGACAGCGACCACCGTCGGTTCAACAGCTTCGGTGGACAACAGCACCTGCATCGACGCTTTCACTTATGTGACGGACCTCACGGTGCCGGACGGTCAGATCGTGACCCCGAATACGGTCTTCACGAAGTCCTGGTATATTACGAACTCCGGCAACTGTACTTGGAACAGCAAATATAAGATCGCCTATGACAGCGGCAGCAATGTCGGCAGCGCGAAAAGCTTCTCGATCCTCAACGATGGCTATTATGTAAAGCCGGGCGAATCCATTACGGTGTCAGCTGAATTGATCGCTCCGGATGAAAAGAATACCGACTTCACAACCTACTGGGCCTTGGAAAACGACAAAGGCGAACACTTCGGCGCGGGCGACGCGAAGAATGTCTACCTCTCCTCGAAGTTCCGTGTGGAAAGCACCTTCACCCTCGCGCAGAATTACGGCGCCATCCGCTGCTCGGATAATTACGGCTATTTCACCTGCGG
>CAVCBG010000250.1:0-3094 GCA_963600285.1 Anaerovoracaceae bacterium | reverse complement strand
TTCATTAACAGAATTATCACCATAGAATGCCTCGCGAGTTCGTATTCATCCGCCAGGAACACGCCCGTGCATAGGATGTAGGATGACAAAATCAGCAGCGCGGGGAAAGCGAATCTTTCGCCGCGGTTCTTTAAGATTGCGAAACACAGGCACGCGAGGCCGAGGGCGATGACGAGGACGCCGGGGAGGTTCATCGAGAAGAGCTTGCTGAACGCGTCCGGCAGGAGGGAATCGTAGCCCTTCGGCGCGAATTTGTAGTTGATCTGCTCGAAGGCTTCCGTCTCGAAGCCGCCGTACCAGGTCATGCGCAGGGTCCGCAGCGGCTCTTTCAGCAGCCAGCGGATGTAGGTCTTCAGCCCGTCCGAGGCGATCCATTCACGGAGCGGCGCAAACTCGTCCGAGTTGAAGAGCGCCGAGCCCATCATGTGTTCCTCGCCGTAAAGCTCCTCGATCCCGTCCGGGGTCGGCATGCCGGCTTCGATGAAGAAGGCCTCCGCCTGCGGGTCGCGGGCGATGCGGTTGAAGAGCACGTTCTCGAACGGGTACTGCCAGCGCCCGCCGGTGTTGGTCATGACGCTGAGGCAGAAGACCGTCATCAAGGCCGCGAGGACATACGGAACGGCCCGGCGTCCGCGAAGGTGGGCGAGGACCGCGAGCAGCACCGCGATCAAGAGCACCGTCCACGAAGCGCTGTCCCGCGACTGCACATACAGCAGCGCGCTGACAGCCGCGCAGACCGCGGGCGCGGTCTTCCATGTACGATCTTCATCCGGTGCGGTCAGCCGGAAACAGCTCCCGGCGAGCGCCATCGCGGCGGAGATGGAGAGCGACTCGGACATGATGATCGGGTCCCAGCGCGTCACGTTCGGCACGCAGCCGAGGCCGAGGAACATGGCGATGATGATCTCCCGGCGGGAGCGCTTGCGGCAGAGCGTTGAGGAGGCCGCCGCGGCGTAGCCCCAGGCGAGGATCGAGACAACGAGCTGCACGGCGGCGATGCGCGTACCGTTCAGCCCGCAGAGTTTATACACCAGCGGAATGAAGGCGGGGCGGCTGATGCAGTACCATAAGCCGTCGTGGCAGTACTGCGTGCCTTTGAGAATGTCCCCCACGGACATTTCCGCCATGCCGAGATAAGATTGCGAGTCGATGAAGTACAGCGGCTCCTCGACGGTCATGAATACGCAGACGCGGAAGAGCGCGAAGCAGACGAAGGCAACGATGAAGAAACGGCGGACGCTCCAGCCGGGCAGCAATCCCACCGCCGCCGTGAGCGCGATGAAGCAGAGCAGCAGGGCGAGGCCCCATTCCGCCAGGAATTCGGGCATGCCGTCCGCGGAGGGGAAGGCTTGATCCAGCGAAATGCGGTCGAGGTCGGGGTTGTTCAATCCGACGGTGCGGACGCTGCCGTCCCAAGTGATTTCGGCGATGCCCATCCCTTCGCCGGAGACGAATTCCACCGTCGCGGTGTTGCCGGTCTTCCCGGTCCAGGTCAAGGCGGATTCGCTGTCCGTCAAGGTCATATCCTCGCAGCTGCCTTCACAGCGGACAGCGCTCAGGGAGACGTCCCCGCCGACATGGTTGATCCAGGTCAAGGTGACCGGCGCGGTGACGCCGTTCTCATCCGGCAATGCCCGCACGGTCAGCGTATGTTCGCCGTAGAGCCCGGTCTGCGGGATGTCGAACCAGACCAGCGCGCAGACGGAAAGGATCAGCGTGACCGCGAGAACGCAGGCCTTGACCCGCGGCTTGAATTCGCGGAAGGCGGGCAGGACCGCGGTCAGCAGCGCGAAGAAAACCGCGAACGCCGCGGCGAAAACAATGCCGAGGCGGAGCAGGGAATATTTGGATAAAAGCGGGACGAACTGCAGCTTTTCGCAGTAAAGCACAAGGGCGGCGCAGGCGCCCCCGAGCGCGGACAGGATGACGGTGACGAAATGTTTCACGCGCATTCTCCGAAAGTCATATTCAGCGCGGCGCTGCCGCTGCGTTCTTTCCACTCAAGGAAGAGCGCGTGGTAGCTGTGCGCCGTGCGGGCATCCCAATCGAGGCCGAGAAGCTCCGCGGTCGAACGGATTTCGTCTTCGCCGCGTCCTTCAATCTCGACGTAGTCCCCGATGGGTGTGTGATCGAGCATGACGTCCGTGCCGTTCAGATGATAGACGGCGCGGTATTTCTCATAAATGAAGCAGACCCGGAAGCCCAGGCGTTCAAAAATCAAGCGGACTTGGTCGAGGCTGCCGACGGTGGTCTCAATCTCCTCGCGGTCGGCGATCCCGCTTTCGTTGACTTTGTCCGCCTTGTAGGTCAGAATGTACTCCCCGCCGTTGTCGCGCAGACGGAGCACGCGGTGCGTCCGCGAAAGCGTACGCGTCCCGTCGTCAAAGCGCAGATTGCGTTCGAGGATCGTCGGCTGCGTACATTCGCCGCCCGCGGCGATGACCGCCGCTTCGACCGAAGCGGTATCGCGGATCGGGATCTTGGCCTCAAGCTCGCGGTTGTTCTCGTTCATCAGATTTCTTTCCGCTCATTCAGCCACGCGAGCGCGGCTTCGATGGAATGCGCGCGGAAGGAATAGATCGTGTAAAGGTAAGACGCCGGGTCGGAATACTCTTTCAGCTTTTTGGACGCGTTGGCGTACCACTTCTCGGCGACGACGATCTGCGCGTCAATCACGCCGCGGCGTTCCGCTTCGGGGCGGTCCTTGAGGAAGTAGAGCTTCGCCAGGAAGTCGGAGCGCAGTTCATTGACGTGCTGCGTCGGCGTGTGAAGCCATTCCTCGAACGCGGCGTATCCGGTTTTTGTCAGCTCGCAGATACGGCGCACGGGGAGCTGGCCGCTGGGGTCGACCGTGGTCTTGATCAGCCCGTTTTTCTCGATTTTGTCCAGAACCGCGTAAAGACGGCTCTGGCGGAATGTCCAGATCGTCTTGAGTTCCGGGTCTTTGGTGAGTTTTTTGTACAGTTCATATGCGTGGACCGGGTTTTGCCCAATCAGCCCGAGCAGAAGAAAGTCAATCGTCAGCGGATCTTGCTGTCGTGACATACGGCCCTCCCGAAAATAACAGTTTCTGTGAGAAAATTATACCCTTTAA
>CAVCBG010000249.1:0-3095 GCA_963600285.1 Anaerovoracaceae bacterium | reverse complement strand
CCAGATCCCGACAGTGGACGTCCCGACTGTCACCGGGACGAGCGCGGGTGTGAAGATCACGGTCAAGGATGATGAATCCAACCCGCAGATCAACGTCCGCTCCGGTCCGGGCACCGAGTACGACAAAGTCGGCACCCTGCTCGCGAACGAAGTCGTGTACGGCATCGGCCGAACGGAAGGCGGCAACTGGCTGCTGATCAATTACCAGGGCGGCCCGAACAATCAGGCGTGGGTGTACAGCTCCTATGTGGATTACACGGGCGACCTCCCGATCGTGGTTGTTCCGAACACCCCGACCCCGCGTGTCACCAACACCATCGACCCGACGCTGGCGGCGCAGTTCATCATCACGGTAGAGCCGACGCGTCTGCCTACCTTCACGGAGCCCGCTCCGCTTTCCATCCCGACCTTTACCACGGTCACCGGTGTGAATGTCAGCGGCGGCGTCCCGATGGGGATGGTGATTTTGATCTGCCTGATCCTCGGAATTTTGATCGGTTTGTTCACCTTATCGCAGCGGCGGTAAAAGAAGGATTTTAATGGCTGAAATTTACGATAAAGTTGTCAGCGTGCGATTCGCGCCTGTCAACAAAGGTTATTATTTTGACGCGAACGGCTATGACCCGAAAGTGGATGATTACGTGATCGTGGAGTCGATTCACGGGAATCAGATCGGCAAGGTCATCAAGGTCGTCGACGATTATGTCAATCAGGGAGAGCCGCTGAAGACGGTCGTCCGCATGGCTACGGCCAAGGATCTCGTCTCCCGCGAGCTCTTCAATCAGAAAAAAGGCGAAGCCCTCGAATACGCCCGCAAGCGTGTCAAGGAACTGAACATCAAGGGCGTGAAGATCCTCGAGGCGGAGTTCAGCTTCGACGGCTCCCGTCTGCAGATCACATACTCCAGCGAGAACGACGAAAAGGTTGACCTGAAGGCGCTGAAGTACGACCTGCTGCGCAATTATTCCGGCATCAGCGCCGTGGACCTGCGTCAGCTCGGCCCGCGCGACGTCGCGAAGAACATTGCCGGCATGGGTGCCTGCGGTCTTGCCTGCCGCTGCTGCTCCCGCTATCTGACCGAGTTCTCCAGCATCTCCATCAAGATGGCCAAGGAACAGGGCGTGTCCCTGACCCCGGCTGAAATCACCGGCATGTGCGGCCGTCTGCGCTGCTGCCTGGTGTATGAAAACGAATACTACGCCGAGTGCCGCAAGAAGCTCCCGAAGAAGAATAAGCACGTCATGACCCCGCAGGGCGAAGGCAAAGTCATCGAAGTCTACCCGCTCCGTGAATCGGTCCTCGTCGACATTCCGGATAACGGCCGTCACGAGTTCCCCGGCGACCAGGTTGAGATCGTGGATTACGTCCCCGAAGCCAAACCGAAGAAGGACGCCGCCGCCGGTTCCGAACGGCCCCGCCGTGAACGTCCCGCGAAGGGCGAAGGCGGCGATGCCGATGGACGGAAGGAACAGCGTGAGCCGCGTGAACGCCGCGACCGCCGTGACCGCAAACCCCGCGAGCCGCGTCCGGAACAGCGTGCCGAGGGGAATGAAGCCCCCGCCGAGCAGCAGTCCGCTCCCGCCGTTGAACAGGCGCCGGCAGCGCCTGTGACCGAACAGCAGGCTGCCGAAGCGGAATAAACCCTTCGAGCATTTGGAATTAAAAAACACCGCGTGATTTGATTCGCGCGGTGTTTTTGTGCTTGTATTTACTCAGAAATCGTCATACCCGATTCGGTCTGCGGCTTGATCTCGCCGGCCTTCGTCAGGGCGATGCGGGTCATGGTCGGGGCGATCAGTTCGAAGATCAGCACGCCGAACAGGGTGATGCTGCGGACGAGTTCGCCGTCACCCGGCAGGGAGGTCATCGCGAGGGAGCTCATGCCAAGGGCAACGCCGGCCTGCGGGAGCAGGGTAACGCCGAGATACTTGACGACGTTCTTTTCACACTTCGAGATGGTGCAGCTGATATACGCGCCGAGGTACTTGCCGAGGCTGCGGGAGATAATGTAGACGAGACCGGCGACGATGACGGTCACGCTGGAGAGCATGTGCAGATTCAGTTCAGCGCCGGAGAGGACGAAGAAGATGATCAGCAGCGGAGCTTCCCATTCGTCGGCACCGTTCATCAGGACGGTGGACTGCTTGCAGACGTTGCAGAAGGTCGCGCCGAGCATCATGCAGAGAAGCAGCGGGGACAGGCCGAAGGCGAAATTGCCGACGGTGAATTCTTCCTTCGCGAGGGCAACACCCAGGAAAACGAAGGCGATGACCGCGGCGTCCTTGGCGCGGTTGGTGTCAAACAGCTTGACGATGCCGGAGAGCAGCAGACCGCCGAGGAAGCCCACAAGGATGGAGAGCACGATCTCGACGAGCGGTTCAACGATGATGGCGGCAACGTCCACCACGCCGCTCTGCAGGGTCTTCGCGATGCCGAAGGAGAAGGAGAACACGATCAGGCCGACCGCGTCATCCAGCGCCACAACAGGCAGCAGGATCTCGGTGATGGGGCCCTTCGCCTTGTACTGGCGGACGACCATCAAGGTCGCGGCCGGGGCGGTAGCGGCGGCGATGGCGCCGAGGGTAATGGCGGCGGGGATGGAGAGCACATCCGGGCGGATGCAGTGGAAGATGATCAGCGCGATGTCAACAATGATCGTGGTGATCACGGCCTGCAGAATGCCGACGATGGTGGCCTGCTTGCCGATCTTCTTCAGCTGTTCAATACGGAACTCATTGCCGATGGTGAGGGCGATGAAGCCCAGCGCGATATCGGAGAGGAGACCGAAGCCTTCAACCTGTTCGTAGGTGTTGAAGCCAATTCCGGGGATGCCCAGACGCCCGATGAAGAACGGCCCGAGCAGCAGACCCGCAATCAAATAAGACGTGATGACCGGCATATTGAATCTTTTCAGGATACGGGTCATCAACAGACCTCCGAGCAATCCAACCGCGATACACAGCAATGTAGTCATTAATTAGCCTCCGCTTGATAACATACATACAAGAACTTACGGAATATCCGTTTTGTTCAACCGCGTTATTATAAGACTGATTTCGGAAATGTGTCGATATTCACGTGGAAATGTGAGGTTT
>CAVCBG010000248.1:0-3101 GCA_963600285.1 Anaerovoracaceae bacterium | reverse complement strand
GCCCGCTCAACGCGCTGATGAACATTCATCGGCTGCGGATGCGGCAGCAGACTGTCATCGAGAACGACAGCGTCGAATTCATATCCCGGCTCAAAGCTGCCGACTTTGCCGAAGAAGGCGCCGCCGGACTTCGTGCCGAGCCAGAAGGCTTCGTCGAATGTCAGCTGTTTGCAATGATCGTCGATGATGCGCCAATAAAGTTTCGAGACCTTGATGGCGTCCGTGACCGCTTGGAACATCGAGATCGTCTCCCCGCCGGCAACGTCGCTGCCGAGGCCGACTTTCAGCCCGGCGTCCAGGTATTTGCGGATCGGCGCGATGCCGGAGGAAATGTTCTCATTCGAAGCCGGGCAGTGCGCGACGAACACGCCGCGGTCTTTCATCAATTGAATTTCATCGGCGCCTGAATACACGCAATGCGCCATCACGGTCTTGGTATCGCCGCCGAACATATTGAAGCGGTCGTAACCGTCCCCGTAGAATTTCGAGGCCGGGAAGAGCTCCTTCACGAACGAAATCTCGCCGAGGTTCTCGGAAAGATGCGACTGAACCGGCAGCCCGGTCCGCTTGATGATCGCGCTGAGCCGTTCGAGAAGCTCATCCGTGCAGGAAGGCAGGAAGCGCGGGGTGATGATGGGATAGGTGTTGCGATACTTGCCTTCCACATCGGCGATCCATTTTTCCGTTTCCTCAGCGGAGACCGCCGCGGATTCCTCACGCAGCGGATCGGGGGCTTCGCGGTCCATGTTGACCTTGCCGACGTAAGAGACGATGCCGGAGGCTTCCATTTTGTCCATGAGGAGCTCCGTCGCTTCACGGTGGCGGCTTGAGAACATCACCGCGCGGGTGGTAGCGCTGTGCTTCATGGCGTCCGCGAAAATGGAATACGCCTTCTCCGCGTAGTCCAAGTCGCTGTATTTCGTTTCTTCCGGGAATGCCACCTGCTGGAGCCAATCCATCAGCTCGAGGTCCATCCCCGTCCCGCGGTAAGCGAACTGCGGCGCGTGCAGATGCAGGTCCACCAGTCCCGGGATGATCAGCTTGCCGGAGAAGTCATGCAGGGGAAGCCCTTTGTACTTTTCCGGCAGGGATTCAAACACACCGGCGGACACTCCATCCTCACAGACCAGATATCCGTTTTCAAAAACTTTGAGCGAATCACGCGATTCGCTGAAAGCAATGTCACCTTTTAATACAAAAGACTTTTCCATAAAAACCCTCCGAACTCAAGCCGAAGCGAAATCGGTCTTCTTACGAAGTCCGTGTGTACTATTAATTATACCTTTGAATCGTATATTGTCTAACAATTTACAAAGCAGTTTTTCGGTCAGTTTGGGAAGTTATTTGCCGTTTGTGATACAATGGTAAGGAATGTTCTGTTCATTCGTAAACACTTCGATTAATTCAGAGGTACCGATGTCAAAACCTGTTCTTGTCACAGCCGCTTGGCCGTACGCAAATGCTTATATTCATGTAGGAAACCTGACCGGGTCTTATCTGCCCGCTGATATTTTTGCCCGTTACCAGCGTCTGCTGAAGAACGACATTCTTTTCGTTTCCGGTTCCGACTCCCACGGCACGCCGATCACCGTCCGCGCGGATGCCGAGAAGACGACCCCGGAAGAAGTCTACAAGCGCTTCCATAACTCTTTCCTCGAAATGCAGACGAAAGTCGGCATCAGCTACGACCTTTTCACCAGCACCCACACCGAGAACCACTTCAAGGTCTCCCAGGATGTTTTCCTCGCGCTGCTGGAGAACGGCTATCTTTATAAGAACACCGAAAAGCAATGGTACTCCCCGGCGCAGCAGAAGTTCCTGCCGGACCGCTACGTGGAAGGCACCTGCTATATCTGCGGTTACGAAGGCGCCCGCTCCGACCAGTGCGACAAGTGCGGCAGCCTGCTCGACCCCGAAAAACTGCTGAACCCGAAGTCCAAGATCGACGGCAGCACGCCGGAACTCCGCGAGACCGAGCATTATTATCTCGACCTCGGCAAGCTTCAGAAGAACGTCGTCGACTTCCTCAAGGAACGCGAAGACTATTGGCGTCCGAATGTCGTCCGCCAGTCCCTCGGCCAGATCCTCGCGAATGAGCTTCACGGCCGCGCCATCACCCGCGACCTCGACTGGGGTATCCCGGTCCCGGTTCAGGATGCCGTCGGCAAATGCCTCTACGTCTGGTTCGAGGCGGTTGTCGGTTACCTCTCCGCGACCATTGAATGGTGCAAGCTGAACGGCTGCCCGGATGAATGGAAGAAATGGTGGGAGAACCCGGAATGCAAGACTTACTACTTCATCGGCAAGGACAACATTCCGTTCCACGCGGTCATTTGGCCGGCGCAGCTTGCCGGTATGGGCACCGCCTTTGACAAGATCTTCGACGGCTCCGAAGGCAAACCGCTGAACCTGCCGTACGATGTCCCGGCGAACGAATTCATGAACCTCGAGGGGCAGAAGATCTCCGGCTCCCGCAACTGGGCTGTCTGG
The DNA here is from genome assembly GCA_963600285.1 of Anaerovoracaceae bacterium. Classification (GTDB taxonomy): domain Bacteria; phylum Chloroflexota; class Anaerolineae; order Anaerolineales; family Anaerolineaceae; genus Flexilinea. The sequence goes on along the minus strand of CAVCBG010000248.1, from coordinate 611 downwards.
GTAAATGACGCGCTCGAAGACTTCGACCCGGATCCGCTCCGCTATTATCTGACCGTCAACATGCCGGAGTCCAAGGACACGGATTGGGATTGGGAAGATTTCTACAAGCGCAACAACGACGAACTCGTCGCCACCTGGGGCAACCTCTGCAACCGCGTGATCTCCTTCGCCAACAAGCATTGGGGCGAGGTTCCGGAACCGGGCGAACTCGATGACGCCGACAAGGAACTGCTGAACACCATCGAGAACGGCTTCAACACCGTTGCCGCCTTCTATAACAAGACGCAGCTCCGCGCCGCCCTCGGCGAGACCATGCGCCTCGCGACCGAAGTCAACAAATACCTCGACGTCGCCGCTCCGTGGACGCTGGTCAAGACCGACAAGGAAGCCGCCGGCCGTAAGATTTACACCGCCCTGCGCGCCATCGACAACCTGAAGATCATGTTCTCGCCGGTCCTGCCCTTCACTTCCGAGAAGCTGAACGGCATCCTCGGCTACACGGATCACATCTTCGGCACGCAGTACATCCAGGAAGTCAACGACAGCCTCGGCATGCACCGCGTCAACCGCTACGATCCCACCGGCGCGGCGGGTGTCTGGCAGAAGTCCGA
>CAVCBG010000247.1:0-3119 GCA_963600285.1 Anaerovoracaceae bacterium | reverse complement strand
AAGGAGTGTATATGTATCATCACCGTAATATGGAAGAGCAGCGGACGTCGCTGCCGATGGAAGGCACGCCGGACGTCGGCGGGAACGGGTTCGAGATCCTCTGCATCACCGCGGGGACCGGCAACGGCTGGGAGTTCTCCCCGGAAGTGCTGCGCGCGGCCGTGCCGCTGTTTGACGGCGTGCAGTGCTTCATCGATCACCTCCCCCTCGATTCGGAAGACGGGCATTCGGTCCGCGACGCGGCGGGGCTGATCTCGGAGCCGGTCTTCGACGAGGAGGCGCAGGGCATCCGCGCCAAGCTCACGCCCTTCGGTCCCTCGGCGGATCTCCTCACCGAAACCTGTCAGCAGATCCTCAACGCGGAAGGCACCGACACCCGCATCGGTTTCTCGGCGGACCTCGGCTTCAACAGCGAAGGCAATGTCGTCACCGAGATCGTCAAAATCTATTCCGTGGACCTCGTCATCGATCCGGCCCGCGGCGGAGCCGTCCTCCGCGCGCTGAATTCCCTCCGCAATTCCGGGAACCGCGGCGCCATGCGCGGACTGTGCCGTCAGGTCCTGGACTCCGGCCTCTCCGCTTCCGGACTGCCGGACCCGATCAAGTTCCGCATCCGCGACCGCTTCGCCAACCGTATCTTCGAGCCGAGCGAGCTCGACGCGGCCATCGCGGACGGACGACGTATGTACGCCGCGCTGACCGCCGGCAAGTCCGTCTCCGGTGTGTCCGGACGCGTCGGCGCGATGTACAGCGGCACCGACCGCCTGACGGCTGCCGTTCATGACCTGCTCGGCGCCCGCCGTCCCGCGAATCTCCGCTCCGTCCGCTGCGAACGCCTCAGCGGCATCCGCGAGCTCTATACCATGATGACCGGCGACTACGACTTCCACGGAGGCTATTACGCCGACCGCGCCCGTTTCTCCGCCTCGGCCGACCTCCCCGGCATCCTCAAGAACGCGCTGAATAAGCTCATCGCCCAGCGTTGGGATGAACTCGGCGCCTCGGGCTACCGCTGGTGGGAGAAGGTCGTCACCGTGGAGCATTTCGAGAATCTGCAGGACGTCACCGGCATCCTCGTCGGGGAGATGGACCTCCTCCCCGCGGTCAATGAAGGCGCCGCCTACCAGCCGCTCGACGTGACCGACTCCCCGGAGGTCTCCGCCTGGAACAAGTACGGCGCGTACATCGGGCTGACGATCGAGATGTTCGAACGCGACGACACCCTCCGCCTGCGTCAATATCCCTTCAAGCTCGCGACCGCCGGACTGCGCCGCATTTCCTCCCTGGTGGCGAATGTCTTCACCGGGAACGGCGGGGCCGGTCCGGTCATGGCGGACGGGAAGAACGTCTTCCACACCGCCCACGGCAACCTCGGCACCGATGCCCTCTCCGGCGCGGCTTGGGAAGCGGCCTCGTCCGCGGTTTGGAACCAATCCATGCTGACCGCCGCCGGTGCCTCCGCGCCGAAGCTTGCCGTCGACGCGCGCTACCTGATCGTCCCGCGCTCCCTGCGCCTGACCGCCCAGCGCGTCCTCTATCCGTCCCTCGCGTATGAGGCGGATATCACCTCCGAGAACCTGCAGCGCGGACAGTTCGGCGACGTCATCACCTGTCCGGAGTTCACCGACAGCAATAATTGGGCCGCCGTGGCCGATCCGACGATCGCGCCGGCCATCTACATCGGCGAACGCTTCGGCCTGATGCCGGAGATTTACATCGCCGACAACCAGGTCAGCGGCGCCCTCTTCACCAACGACGAGATCCGCGTCAAGGCCCGCCATTTCCTGAACGTCATGGTGGCCGACTACCGCCCGCTCTTCAAGAGCAACGTCGAATAATTCACCCCCGCGCCCGGCTCCCATCCGCGGAGCCGGGCCGCCATCCAAGAAAGGAACACACATGAATAACCTTTTCAAAGCCGTGGTCGGCTCCCGAAAATTCTGGGCCGCCGTGATCGGCATCGTCTATTCGGTAATATACGCCGCCTGGCCGACGTTCCCCATCCCCGAGGAATCCCTGATCGGCGTCGTCGTCACCATCGTCTCCTACATCCTCGGCACCGCGCTCGAGGACGGCATGACGAAGTCCGCGGAAAGGAGCCTCGAATGAGCCGACGTATCCATCTTGACGGAGGACTGCCCGTGATGAACCCGGTCACCGGCGGCGTTGACTGCGAGGCGCGGGAAGTCATCTATGACCGCGGCGACGGAACCGTGCGCGAGATCGAACTCCCGGAAGTGATCCGCGAAGTCATCACGCCGTTTGAGCCGACGGTCGAGGATCCCTCCCGCAACGTTCCCGCGGAGTAAGGCCATGGAACGCTACGACCTGAGCGTCACCCGCGGCGAAACTTTCCGCCAGGTGCTGCGCTTCGAAAATCTCGACCTCGCCGGGATGACGGGCTTCTGCCAGCTGCGCGAGGCGCCCGGGGCGGAGGAGCTCACCGCGGAGACGGATGCCCTCGTCAACGCGGATGAGTTCACCGTCACCCTCGGCATCCCGGCCGAGACGACCGCCTCCCTTCGCCCGGGCGTGTACGCGTATGACTTCTGCCTGCGCGCCGCGGACGGGACGGTGACCTACTACCTCGGCGGCAGCTTCACGGTCGCGCCCGCCGTTACCGTGATCGGAGGGGAGGCGTGAACATTATCGAGAATGAAATCGTGATCAAGCCCGAATCCGAGGAGATCAAAATCGGCGTCGTTGTCGGCGAACCCGGTCCGCGCGGGCCGAAAGGCGACAAGGGCGATCCCGGTCCGCAGGGGGAGAAGGGCGAACAGGGTGACCCCGGCCCTTCCCTCTGGGGCGTCATCGGCGGGGATATCAACAGTCAGGCGGACCTGATCTCCCTGCTCAACGGCAAGGCCGCCGCGGATCATGTTCACGGCGGCATCGAGGTCCGGGCGGATTACGTCGTCTCCGACACGGACCTGACGGCCGGTGAATCCGCGCTGGATGACGGGAAGCTGTGGTTCGTGTATGAGTAAGGTTTACGTCGGCGTGAATGATACCGCCCGCAAGGTGAAGAGCATCTACGCGGGCGTCGACGGCACGGCGCGGAAAATTATCCGCGCCTACGCCGGCGTGAATGGGCTGGCGCGGATGATTTTTGAGAGTGT
>CAVCBG010000246.1:0-3121 GCA_963600285.1 Anaerovoracaceae bacterium | reverse complement strand
GTACCGCAGACGTCTTTGATGATCACGTCGCCGATGTGCTTCGGGGCGTCGCAGCGGACCGCGTTGATCGCCTTCATCACATCGAAGATCTTGGACTTCGGGACGTCGCTCCCGGTCTTGACGGAGAGTCTCGCCTTGTCCCCGCCGCGGATCACGACGGTCGACGTGACGATACGCGTCGGGTTCGTCACCTCTTTGCGGGCATACTGGTCGCCGACGGCGCAGGTATTGCCTTCAACGCTGAGGACTTCGCCCGCTTCCAACTTCACTGTGATCTGACACCCCATCGGGCATCCGATACACGTCAATTCTCTGATTTCCATAGTGTATTCCTTTCCCTGAGTATCAGTCATTCTCAATCTTGACGGTGATCGTCTTCAGATTGGGATAGGCGGCGAGCTTTTCCTTCTGCAGGATGAACTGTTCCATCTCACCCGGAGCGAAGATTCGCTTCTTCTTGTGGATGACGAGCTCGTCGTTGAAGTAGACGTTCATGTACGCGTTCTTGTACACGTTCCCGACACGGAAGCGGACCGTGAGGAGGTCGTCCATGCGGTTGATGTTCACCGTCGACGGAACGGTATAACGCGCGCCGTCGGTCGCGATCAGCTTGACGGATTCGCCGTCGTCAGCCTTGCCGCCGTTCTGGACGAAGTGGGCCGCGTTGGTGCCGGCGTGGGTCGCTTCTTCGGAGACGTAGTCCACCAGGTCATGCACGTGGAGGACGTTGCCGCAGGCGAAGACGCCGGGGATGTTGGTCTCGAGGAGTTCGTTGACGACAGGGCCGTTGGTGACGGGGCTCATCTCGACGCCGGCGCTCTTCGACAGTTCGTTCTCCGGGATCAGGCCGACGGAGAGCAGCAGGGTGTCGCAGGTGTAGCGTTCTTCGGTGCCCGGGATCGGTTTGCGGTCGGGGCCGACTTCCGCGATGGTGACGGCCTTGACGCGTTCCTTGCCTTCAATGTCGATGACGGTGTGGGACAGCTTCAGCGGAATGCCGAAGTCGTTCAGACACTGGACGATGTTTCGCTTCAAGCCGCCGGAATACGGCATGAGTTCGGCGACGACCTTGACCTTCGCGCCTTCGAGGGTCATACGGCGGGCCATGATGAGGCCGATATCGCCGGAGCCGAGGATGACGACTTCGTGGCCGGGCATGTAGCCTTCAATGTTGACAAGGCGCTGCGCCGTGCCCGCGGAGAAGATACCCGCCGGACGGTAGCCGGGGATGTTCAGAGCGCCGCGCGGACGTTCTCGGCAGCCCATGGCGAGAATGACAGCCCCCGCCTGGATCTGCATCATGCCGTCGGTTCGGTTCATGGCGGTGACGACGCGGTCGTGGGAGATATCCATGACCATGGTGTTCAGTTTGTATTCAATGCCGAGGTCAAAGACCTGTTCCATGAAACGATGGGCGTATTCCGGGCCGGAGAGCTCCTGCTTGAAGGTATGGAGGCCGAAGCCGTTGTGAATACACTGATTCAGAATGCCGCCGAGTTCATGATCGCGTTCGAGGATCAGAATGCTGTCGGTGCCTGCTTTCTTCGCCGCAACAGCCGCCGCCAAGCCGGCAGGACCGCCGCCGATAATCACGATATCATAAGATAACATTATTCCTCTCCTTTCTCGGCTTTGGAACGTTCAAGCACGATGTTGGATCTGCCGCCGCTCTTGGTGATCTTTTCCATGGGGATGTTCAGCTCTCGGTGGAGGATCTCCATGACACGCGGGCTGCAGAAGCCGGCCTGGCATCTGCCCATACCGGCGCGGGTGCGCTTCTTGACGCCGTCAAGGGAGCGGGCGCCCAGCGGGCGGTGAATGGCGTCGAGGATCTCGCCTTCGGAGATCGACTCGCAGCGGCAGATGATGGTGCCGTACGCCGGATTCTGCTTGATGAGCTCATTGCGCTCGTCAACGGAGAGATCCTTCGTGCTCTTGACACCCTTGCGTTTGCCGTTCCAATTTTCCTTCTTTTCCGCGTGAGCCAGTTCAACAACGATCCCGGCGGTCATGCGGCCGATGGCAGGGCTGGAGGTGAGGCCCGGGGATTCAATGCCCGCGCAGTCGATGAAGTTCGGGGCGTCCTTGACCTCTTTGATAATGAATTCGTGGTGCGCTTCATGCGCGCGGAGGCCGGCGAAGCTCGTGATCACCTTGCGGCCGACGGGGAGATTGCGGACGTGCATTCCGGCTTTGCTGATCAGCTCGTCGATGCCTTCCTGGGTGGTGGCGGTGCCTTCCTTGTCTTCAATGTCGATCGCGGTCGGGCCGACGATCAGGTTGCCGTCGATGGTCGGGGAGACGAGAACGCCCTTGCCCATCTTGGTCGGCTGCGGGAAGATCGTCTTCTCGCAGAACTTGCCCATATCCTGGTCAAGCAGGCAGTAATCACCGCGGCGCGGGGTGATGTGAATCTTGTCCGCGGAAACCATATTGTGGATGATATCCGCGTAGACACCGGCGGCGTTGACGACGTACTTCGTCTTGTATTCGCCGTTGTTGGTGCGGATGACCCAGATGCCGTCCGCGTCTTTGTGGATGTCCTCGACTTCCGTGTTGAAGCGGAAATCGACGCCGTTCATGGCGGCGTTTTCAGCCATGCCGATGGTCAGCGCGAAGGGGCTGATAATGCCGCCGGTCGGCGCGTAGAGGGCGCCTTCGACATTATCCGAAAGGTTCGGCTCCATCTCGAGGCATTCTTCTCGGGAAAGGATCTTCATATCCTTCACGCCGTTCTTGATGCCGCGGTCATAAAGATCCTTCAGCCCGGGAAGCTCTTCCTTGTGGATGCAGACGACGAGGGAGCCGTTGCGCTTGAAGGGGATATCCAGATCCTCCGCGAGCTGATCCATCATCAGGTTGCCTTCCACGTTCAGTTTCGCCATCAACGAGCCTTCCGCGGCGTCGAAACCCGCGTGGACGATGGCGCTGTTCGCCTTACTGGTTCCGCAGCAGACATCTTCTTCTTTTTCGAGTACACAGACGTTCAGCTTGTACTTCGAGAGTTCTCGCGCGGTCGAGCTGCCGCTGACGCCTGCGCCGATCACAATCACATCATAAATCATTCCGAAACTCCTTTCTTCTCTGTTGTCTCAAGTTTTCTTTTCGTCGAAATAGGCTT
>CAVCBG010000245.1:0-3134 GCA_963600285.1 Anaerovoracaceae bacterium | reverse complement strand
AACAAAAAAGGTCTCCGACATCGCGGAGACCATTTTTCTGAAAGTTTATTTTCTGCTTCGGGATAAACCGTCACTCAGAAAATTGCCGGAAAGACTCAAGTTGTTTTCCCCCTACTAACCTGACATACACATTCCGTTTTTCAATTCCTTTACATTATAAAGCACCAAAAAGAAAAGTCAAGGAAATTATGACGCAAAATTTTGATTCTTATAAAACTCATATCTTTCTCTCAGGTACTATGTCATAAAACCCGAAAACACACCGGCGGCGGGTGTAAAATTTTTGTGTTCGAAGGGGTGCCGGCTGAAGCCGGCTGAGATAAGCTGTTTCGCTTAACCCTGGTACCTGATCCGGGTAATGCCGGCGTAGGAATGCGATCCGATATGTATTGTTACCGTCAAACCGCGTCCCTATGCGACGCGGTTTTTCATTTATAAAGAGGGGACGGGAATTGAATCCGAAGATCAAAAAAATTCTGCCTTGGGCTGTGTTCGCGGCGGTGCTCGCCATATGGGAGCTCTGCGTCCGCGCGTTTCACATCAGCCTGTACATCCTCCCCGCGCCGACGAAGATCATCCGCGCGATGATCGAGAACGCCGGCGTCCTCTGGAAGCATTCCCTCGTCACCCTGTCGGAGGCATTGATCGGCCTCGCCATCTCAACCTTCCTCGCCATCCTGCTCGCGGTCATCATGGACCTCTCCGGGACGGTGAAGACCTGCGTCTATCCGTTCCTGATCGTGACGCAGACGGTGCCGGTGATGGTTCTCGGTCCGCTCTTCTCGATCTGGCTGGGATTCGGACTCGCGCCGAAGGTGCTCATCGTCATCTTCATGTGCTTCTTCCCCATCGCCGTATCCTTCACGGACGCGCTCGGCCAGGTGGACCGGCAGCAGATCAACCTCCTGCGAAGCTTCGGCGCCTCCCGTTGGCAGATTTACTCCGTCGTGAAGATCCCCGCCGGCGCGCTCGCGCTCTTCTCCGGACTGAAGGTCTCCGCCACGTACTGCATGGGCGGCGCCATTGTCGGCGAATGGCTTTCGTCGTCCGCGGGGCTCGGGTATTACATGCTCCGGGTCAAGAACGGCTACATGCTGGATAAGGTGTTCGCGACGGTGGTTGTCATTATCCTCTGGAGCATCCTGCTGAGCGCCGCCGTGAGCGCGATTCAAAATTTGGTATTTCCTCATCTGCGCCGCAAGGCCCACGAATGAGATTCCCGATCTTAGGAGATTGCTATGAATAAAAAATTCCTGCTTGTGATTTGTACGCTGCTCGCCGCGCTGGCGCTGACCGCCTGCGCTTCGAATCAGTCCGCCGAACCCGCCGCGGAGCCGGCTGCCGACCTGAAGAAGGTCACGCTGATGCTTGACTACACCCCGAACACCAACCACACCGGTTTCTATGTCGCCCGCGAACTCGGCTATTACACCGAGGCGGGGCTGGACGTTGAGATCATCGAACCGGGCGACAACGCCACCGCGACCATGGTTGCCGCCGGGAAGGCCGACTTCGGCGTCTCTTACCAGGAAGACACGACCTACGCCCTGACCGCGGAGGAACCGCTCCCGATCAAGGCCATCGCCGCGATCATTCAGCACAACACCTCCGGCTTCGTCTCCCTGAAGGCGGCGAACATCAACAGCCCGAAGGACTTCGAAGGCAAGACTTACGCCGGCTGGGGCGCTCCCTCCGAGGAAGCGGTCATCAAGGCCGTCATGCAGGCGGACGGAGGCGACTTCTCCAAACTGACGATCGTCGGCGCGGACGGCTCCGGTTTCGCGTCCCTTTCCGCGGACGCGGACGCGGGCAAGGTCAACATTCAGTGGGAGTTCTACGGCTGGGCCGTTACCCGCGGCTTGATGGACGGCTACGACCTGAATTACATGCCGTGCACGGAGCTCGACGAACGCCTGGATTACTACACCCCGCTCATCATCACCAACAACGACCTCATCGCCTCCGATCCGGAGCTGATCAAGGCCTTCATGGACGCGACCAAGAAGGGGTACGAATACGCAATCGCCAACCCGGATGAGGCCGCGAAGATTTTGCACGATACCGCCCTGCCGGACACCGACATGGAGTTCCTGACTAAGTCCCAGGAGTACCTCAGCGGTGAATACGCCAAGGACGCGGAGTCCTGGGGCGTGATGACCGACAAGGTTTGGGATAATTACACCAACTTCATGCTGGAATACGGCCTGATCGACCACACCATCCCGGCCTCCGATCAGTACACCAACGAGTTCGTGAAATAAGATTATGAAGCTGCGCGTCGAGGATCTGTCTCTCTCGTACGAAGGGAAGCCGGTGCTGAGCGGCGTGTCTTTTCATGCCGAGGAGGGCGAATTCGTCACCTTCCTCGGCCCGTCCGGCTGCGGCAAATCCACCATGCTGAATATCCTCGCCGGCTTGTGGAAAGCCGACGAAGGCAGGGTCTTCGTGGATGACAAAGCCGTGAACGGCGTCACCGATCACTTCGCCTACATGCCGCAGAGCGACCTCCTGCTGCCGTGGAAGACGATCCTCGAGAACGTCACGCTGTACGGCGCGCTCCATCACGACCGAAAGCATGCCGAGGAGGAGGCGCTGAAGGAATTCCCCCGCTTCGGCCTGGAGGGATACGAGAACGCCTACCCCGCGGAGCTCTCCGGCGGGATGCGGCAGCGGGCGGCCTTCCTGCGGACGGCGCTGTGCTCCGCGGATATCATGCTGCTGGACGAGCCGTTCGGGGCGCTGGATGTCATCACCCGCGAGGATATGCAGGATTGGCTGCTGAACCTCCGCTCGAAGCTCAACCGCACCACGATCCTCGTCACGCATGACGTCGACGAGGCGCTCTACCTCTCCGACCGCATTCTCATTCTGTCGCACAATCCGGCGACCATCGCGCGGGAGATCGACCTTCGCGGGGTGGCGAAGAGCCGGGCGTGGCTTTACAATCAGATCGACCTCCGCCGCGAGATCTACGCCCTGCTGCGGAGTTGAATTTGCACGATTTTGTGACGGCGGGTGTTTTTGCTGGTAAAATAGTTTCTGTTTGGAGAGATGCCGGAGTGGTTGAACGGGGCGGTCTCGAAAACCGCTATAGGGCCTGTCCCTATCGAGGGTTCGAATCCCTCTCTCTCCGC
>CAVCBG010000244.1:0-3139 GCA_963600285.1 Anaerovoracaceae bacterium | reverse complement strand
ACGCGGACCAGATACGGAACATCGTAGTCGATCTTCGAGCCGGAGAAGGTGTACGCGGAGGATTTATTCGCGACGTAGGCATTCGCGACCATGACTTTGTTATCCAGGCGGTAGAGCTCAATGTAATGCCCGGTGGTCCAGGTATCCTTGCTCCAGCCGACGGTGATCTTCTTCGAGCCGCCGTAAGCGTACATATTCTTCGGAGCGTCGCCGTCAACCGGCTTCAGACGCGGCGTCGCGTAAACCGTAACGGGATTGGAGTAATAGGTCGTCTTGCCGACGGTTCTGTAGGCACGAATCTCAAATTTGTATTCGACATCATTGGTCAGCTTCGTGATATCAGCGGCGGTCTTATTGGTTGAGTACTTGACATTGACCGTGCTGACGAGCTTGCCGCTGCTCTTGATGTAGGTCTTGATCTGATGCCCGGTCAGGGTGCTGACATCGTCGAAGTACACGCGGATCTTCTTGTAACCGACCTCGGCGTCCTTTTTCTCCGGAGTGGAGAGGATCATCGCGCTGCTCTCCGCGGACCACGGGCTGTACAATTCGCAGCCGTCGTTGTACCAGCGGAAGCTGAAGTAATAGACCGTGTTCTTCTTGAGGTTGATCACAGTGCTGCCGGTTGAGCTTACGGCAGTCTGATACGTACCGCTCTCGCCTTCTTTATAACGAAGCATAACCTGTTTGCCCGCGTAGTTCGGCCAAGACGCGGTCACGGTAAGGTTATCAGCGTCGGTTTTCAAGCTCAGCCCGGTCGGGGCAGCCATCGGCGCCGTCTTGGTCTCTACGGTATTGGTATAATACTTGACCTTGCCGGACGTTTTGTAGCCCGCCGCTTTGACGATGTAAACCGAATCATTTGTCAATTTAGAGAAGGTGAGCGAGGTGGTCTTTTTCACGGCCAAGGTCTTCGAAGACACAAGCTTCCCGGCGGCTGTGTAGAGGTCGACTTTATATCCGTCATAGGACGCGTTCTTATTGAGCTTCACGGTAATGGTCTTATTGCCGCCGCTGACCGTGTAATCGGTGTTTTCCACCGGTTTCGGAAGCGCCACAAAAGTGGTTACGGCGGACCAAGGACTGTAATAATTGAGGTCTTCGTGATACCGGCGTATGCGGATGGAATAGGGATTACCCTTTCCGAGACCACGAACCTTGAAAGAACCGTAGTCATCGCCGGAGGGCATAAAACTGCCGTTGTCCCCTGTACATTCAACAAAGATAAGATCGCTCTCATGGCCCACCCAAGTGACGGTCACGGAATCCTCGGTGATGTCGAAAGTCAGACCGGACGGGGCAGCCATCGGCACCACACGATACGGATCTTTGACGGGAGAAAAATACCTGTTGCCGTTGATCTCGATGCAGCTCGCTACTTTGACCCAGTATTCGGTATCATTGGTCAAACCGGAAAAAGTAATCGTTTTGTTTTTCGCCGAGGAAACGTACTGAGATGACAAGGGATTTTCATCTCCATCGCACAGCGTGACTCTGTACGCGTCAAAATCGGTATTTTTGTAAAGGTCAACCTTAACCGTCTTATCGGCGTTAGTGACAACATAGTCACTATCGATTACGGGATCTTCGGCATAGTATTTGCTGATATGATCGAAGTTCAATACCGGGACCGTAATACCGCCGCGGGAGGCGGATTTCGTGGTGGTCTTCAGGAGGAAATTCTCAAGTTCGGCCGCGGTCGCGGTTGGGTACATCTGACGGATCAAGGCAAAAGCACCCGACACCATCGGCGTTGCCATGGAGGTGCCGCTTTTCAAGCCCCAATTCTGGGTATACATCGCGGATTTAACATCTGTCCCCGGCGCGAGGATATTCACGAGCTTGCTGTGGTTGGAATAAGTCGCGACAACCGGCTTTATTGAATTATCCAGCGCGCCGACAGCGAATGTGTATCTATCCGCGGCAGGGGCGGAAATATATCCGGTATAGCTGTCATTGCCGGACGCGGCGCAGGGGACTGTCCCTTTCTGCAGGAATTTGGAAAATAAGTCGGCGATATCGGCATAATAATTCACATAACCGGAATACGCGCCGCCGCCGTAGCTCATGTTCACGGCCGCGACTTCGATGCCTTGATTTTCAATCAAATCCCAGATGAATTCCATCGCCTTCAACTCTTCACTGTAATAAATGTAGGCGGTTTTATTATAGATATATTCTTGTGGCGTATTGTCACTGTTGGTGTAGTAATATACCGCTTCGGTAAAGGCCTGAACGGCGATGATCTTCGCGTCGGGAGCGACGCCGCTTCTGCCCGCGGCGATCCCGGCGACATGTGTCCCGTGGTCAAAGTTCACTTTGTATACAGCGTTGGAAGGTTCGGCGCTTTCCGCATCTGTTGCACCTTCTGCGCAAACAGGCGATTCCTTCAGATAAAGAGAGACGCCATTGTATGACATTAGCCTCTCGGATGCCGCGGAAGAATAGCAGTGCTGATAGGCAATGCGTGAATTACCCTTTTCGTCCATGAACTCTTGGTGATCCGGATCGATCCCGGTATCAACAATCGCGACGTACTGTCCCTCTCCCGTGAATTCAAGGTTATGTATTGCCTCGAAATTCGACAGCGCCGCGGCGTTTCCCCACAAAGAGAATCCTTTGCTCTCGAGTTCTTCTTCTTCTTCTTCAACCGGGTCGATGGAATACTTGCCATCCGTCTCGACGGAAACAATATCATCCCGGCAGTCAATCAGCAGCTTGGCAATGTCATTCGCGCCGCCGCTCAGGGAGACCATGCTGATGTATTCGTATGCCCAGGTGTCTTCAATTCCCATCGCCTCGGCGGCGTCCGCGACCTTCTGCTGAGAGCCGTCTTTCACTGCGATCAGGACTTTGTATTCATATCCGCTCAGGCTGCCGATGCCCATCGGGAAGTCCGCGGTATTGTTCGCAATGTTCAGCACCGCGGCAAGCGCGGGATCGTTCACCTTGGCGAGGTCTTCTTCGGTCAACTGCTGATAGTAAAGATCGCCGGATTTCACGGCTTTCGCTTCACCGGTGACCGTGACCACGCAGGAATCCGTCTCGAGGTAGTCATCGGACATCGCGAAGACGACCGCCGTTCCCGGTTCCAGCGCGCGGACGCCGATGGATTCCTCTCCTCCGAGCTCGAGCACGG
>CAVCBG010000243.1:0-3166 GCA_963600285.1 Anaerovoracaceae bacterium | reverse complement strand
TGCTCATTATTTCCTCCCTCGTTTTATGCGGATGCGCGCTGCCGTCTGTTGAGGAGCGGGATATGATGTATACACAGGTCGCGGAGACGCAGATCGCCGTGGAGGGGACTGCCGAAGCGGAGGTCGCGGAGACGGCCGCCGCGGAGATCGTCGTGCCGACCGAGACGCCGATCCCGACCGTGGAGGCGAAAACGGTGGACGCGGTGGATTACTTCCTCGCGGACAGCTCCCAAGATCGGTACGCGGATTGGATCCGCAAGCTCTCGGGCGAACTGCCGGTCACCATCGACGGGCAGGAATACACCATCGAGACGCGCTACAGCTACGCCATGTTCAGCGGGCAGGAGAACGCGAAGGCGTCGGAATTCCTGCTGGAGACGCTGCGGCAATGGGTCCCGGAGGAGTACATCACCTACGAACCGTATGAGTACCGCGACACGACCTCCGCGTACACTTGGTACAATATCATCGTCACTTTCCCCGGCACGGTCTCGCCGGATGAGCAGATCCTTTTCACCGCGCATTATGACAGCTGCGTGGCGCTGACGGATGTCAGTCCCCTCGACCACGCGCCGGGCGCGAATGACAACGGCACCGGCGTCGCGGCTTTGCTTGAAGCCATGCCGACGTTCGCGAAGACGTCCTTCGACAAGACGGTGAAGGTGGTCTTCTTCAGCGGCGAGGAGAACTTCCTGCAGGGCTCCGAGGCGTATGTCAACGCCCACGGCGGGGATAACATCGTCGGCGTGATCAACATGGATATGTACGGCAACGACCCGGACAATGAACGCTGTTTCGAGATCCACGTCGGCACGCTGGAGGAGAGCAATCCCCTCGGCGAAGCCTTCCGTCAGGCGATCGAGGACTACGACCTCAACCTGACCTACGATTATTTCACCTATGTCGCGTATGAGAAGGGCGACCACTTCTCCTTCTGGTCCGCGGGGATTCCCGCCATGACCGCCATGGAGAACTTCGTCAGCGACTCCACGGAAGGGGGCTGCGGTCCCTGCCCGGATCCGAAGAATTGGCACGGCGTCAACGACTACATCGCCGACATCAACGTGCCCTACGCCTATGACATTTCCCGCGCGGGCGTGATCACCGTGCTCCGTCTCGCCGGGGCGCATCCCATCGCGGAGTGATTCCCATGAAAAGCCGCCGCGGTTCGCTTGTCTCCCTCGTCGACGCGTTCCTGCTGCCGGCGGGGCTTTTCCTGTTGACGCTCGCCGTCTTCGGGATCGTGCCCTTCGGCGGGAAGACGCTGCTCATCAGCGACCTCGACAACCAATACATCGAGTTCATGGGAGAGTACCGCCGGATGCTGCTCGGGGAGGGCAGCTTCTTCTATTCCTGGAACGCGGGCCTCGGCATGAACTTCACCGCCCTGATCGCGTACTACCTCGCGAGCCCCTTCAACTTCCTCCTCGTCCTCTTCCCCGCGGATCGGCTGCCGCTCGCGGTGTCGGTCATCACGACGCTGAAACTCGGCTGCGCGGGCTTGGCGTTCGGTGTGTATCTCAAACACCGTTTCGGAACCTCCGGCTCCGCGTTGACGGTGTTCTCCGCTTTTTACGCGCTCTCGATGTACGCGGTGGGCTACGCCTTCAACATTATGTGGCTGGACGCGCTGATCTGGCTGCCGCTGCTCTGCGCGCTCATTGAGAAGCTCATCGGCGATGAACGTTTCTTCGCGACCCTGCCGCTGCTGACGGCGCTCTTCGCCCTTTCCTTTATCAGTCAATTCTATACGGCGTACATGACCGGCGTCTTCTGCGCGCTGTATCTGCTCGCCCGCCTGTTCGCGCGGAACGTCCCATGGAAGCGGAGTCTGACCGTCTGCGTCCGCTTCGCGCTCTGCGCGGGGATCGCCGCCGGGCTCTCGGCCTTCCTGCTGGTGCCGACGTATTTCGTGCTCAAGAACAACATGGGCCTGATGGGACAATCCTTCCCGGAGGTCGGCGTCGGCTTCTCGCTGCTCGCCCTGCCGCGGAAGCTCTTCCTCGGCAGCTGGGACGGCACGAAGGACTGCCTCCCGCATCTCTACTGCGGCATCCCGGCCGTCGCCGGTTTGGCGGCGTACTTCATCTCCGGGCAGATCCCGCGCCGCGAGAAGATTGCCTCCGCCCTGCTCGGGCTCATCCTGATCCTCAGCTTCTGGTTCAAGCCGCTGGATTTCCTCTGGCACGCCATGGATCATCCCTCCTGGTTCCCCTACCGCTACGCGTTCCTTTTCACCTTTTGGATGTGCGGCTGCGCGTATGAAGGCTACCTCCGCTCGGAGAAGCGTCTCCCCATCGGGTATGTCATCGCCGGGGTCCTGCTGCTGATCGCGTACTTCCCCTCCGCCTCCGCGTTCCGGGAGAACTTCCAGCTCAACGCGGGATTCATCGCCGCGGGTCTGGTGCTGAATGTTGTCGGCCGTGAACGCTCCCGCAAGGTCGGGACGCTGATCCTCTGCGCGGCGGAGCTCTTCGTCAGCTGCGGCGCGATCATCGGCGGGAACGCGGAAACGTACACGGACGAGGCGGCGTGGCGGGCATTCCATACGAAATACGCCGCCGCGACCGAGGAACTCCTCCCCGCGGAAGATGAATTCTACCGCCTGGAGAAGACGGAGTACCGCACGTATAACGACCCCCTCGCGCTCGGCTATCCCGGCGTGACGCATTTCAGCTCCACCGCCTCCACCCGCCAGACCGAATACCTGAAGCGGCTCGGCTTCGACTGCTACGCCAGCTGGTGCGTCTATAACGGCGCGACCGAAGGCGCCGACGCGCTGATCCGCCTGCGTTATGAGATCGACGGAGACACCGTCCGCGAAATGAAGACGCTGCCGCTGTTTTACTACGCCTCGGATGACTTCGCCCGCTTCAATTTCTTCTCCGACGATTACGGCCCGCTTGAGCGCCAGAGCGAACTGCTCCGCCGCCTCGGCATGACCGGTGAGCTCTATTCCCGCGAAGACTTAACGCCGGTGGGTACGGCGAACCTTAAAGAAACCTCCGGCGGGGATTATCTTCGTGTAGACGCGGAATCCCCGGCGTACGCGGAGTACGAGATCGAACTTGACCCCGACGGGACCTCGTATCTCTTCGTCCCGAATGTAAGTCTGAATTACAACATCTACATCAACGGCGAGCAGGTCGTCAGCGCGGTACGCAAT
>CAVCBG010000242.1:0-3172 GCA_963600285.1 Anaerovoracaceae bacterium | reverse complement strand
AGTTCCGGGTAGACCGTCTTGGCCATCCACAGCAGCGTCACGGGCGTATCCACGCCGCAGGTGTAGGAACGGTACATGCCGAGCGGCATCTTGCTGACCTTGTGATCGATCACAGCATTGATCCCGGACCAGTCATAGGACCCGACGGTGTTGTTGTAAAGGTCATCCGGCGTAGCGGTGTTGAAGTTGGTGATGAGAATGCGGTCCGGGTTCCAGGCGTAGACCTGTTCAAGGTTGACCGCCGTGGACATCTCGGTCTCCATCTCGCCGCCGACGTTGATGGCATTGATGGCGTCCGCCCACCACTGGCCGAAGAACTTCGCGCCGGAAGTGGTGATGGTGGAGTCGTTGTACTGGAAGAGGAAGAAGACCTTCTCCTTCTGGTCATCGCTCAGGGTCTCAACGCGCTCGCGGACTTCGGCGTAGACCTGTTCGCTGTAGGCGCGGACCTTCTCGGCGCGGTCGTTTTCCGGGAACATCTGGGAAAGCAGATCGATCCACTGGTTCAGGGTCTCAATGGCGTTGTAACCCCACTTGCCCGCGGAGATACCCACGGCGTTGAAGCCCGCATCGCGAAGCACGTCGCCGTTGACGGCGTTGCCGGCGGAGTAGATGACGACGTCCGGTTCCAGCTTGGCAAGCTCCTCGACGTTGACATTCGTCCCGTCGGTCCAGCCGGTGTCGGCGTTCAGAATTTCGGGATAGAGCTCGGAGAGCAGACCGTTCTTCGCGGCGGCCATTGCCTGCGGAGCGATGCCGACGATTTTATCGGCGGAGTCAAAGAAGACAGCCAGCACCGAGGGGATCGGGAAAATATCCGCCACGGCGATGCGCTTGATTTCGGACGGGAGGGTGACTTCGTTCCCGGCGTGGTCAACGATGGTAATGGTGTCCTCCGCGGCGGCGCACATCACGGAAACAAGGACAGCGAACAATACAGCAAGAACGACATAAGCTTTTTTCATCATCTGAATACTCCTTATTGACAAAATCAAATGATCTTTCTCGGCAGGATGCATTTCATCCCGCCGGCTTCTCCGATATAGGCATCCACGCCGAACACGGCCGCGATGTTCTCCTCCGTCAGCACGTCCGCGGTCGGTCCGAAGATCGGTTCGGCGCCTTTCGGCAGCAGCAGCGTACGGTCGGCGCGGGTCAGGGCGTGTTCCGGGTAATGGGTGTTGAAGAGGCAGCAGATGCCGCTCTCCTTCAGCCCGGTGAGAATATCCAGCGTGATCAGCTGGTTGCGGAAATCCAGGTTGGACTCCGGCTCGTCCAAGACGATCAACTCCGGCTCCGCGGCGAGCGCGCGGGCGATGAGCACCATCTGCAGCTCCCCGCCGCTGATCTCCGTACAGCGCCGGTTGAGCAGTCCGTCGATGCCGAGGCGTTCCGCGGCCTGTTTCGCGGTCTCGCGGTCATGTTCGGAAGGGGTGCCGAAGAGGTTCATATGCCCCGTCCGCCCGAGCAGGATCATGTCCTCCACCGAGAGCGGACTGGTGACGCCGCGCGCTTGAGGGACGTAGGAGATCCGCTTCGGGTCGCCGTCCGTAATGATCGAACGGCCGGACGTCCACTTGAGCCGTCCCAGCAGGCAGCGGAGCAGCGTCGTCTTCCCCGCTCCGTTCGGACCGAGCACGGCAGTCAGCTCCCCGGAGGCGGTTTCGAGGTTCACATTCCGTAAGACCTCCGCGCCGCCGCGGTAGGCGAAGCATCCGTTTTCCACGCGCAGGATCACAGCATCCCTCCTTCCGTCTTCCGCATCAGCAGGATGAAGAACGGCGCGCCGATGAGGGCGGTCAGGATGGAAATCGGCAGCTCCGCCGCGGAAATGGATCGCGCCGCGGTGTCCACCAATACCAGATAGGCGCTGCCGATGAAGATCGACGCCGGGATGACGTGCATGTGATTCGAGCCGAAGAGCATCCGCGCCATGTGCGGAACGATCAAGCCGACCCAGCCGACCTGTCCGCACATCGCGATGCAGGACGAGGCAATCGCGGAGGCGCAGACGGCCGTCACCCCGCGCAGGAGGTTGAGATTCACGCCGAAGGCCCGCGCTTCCTCCTCCGTCAGCGGCAGCAGGTTCATGCGCCAGCGCAGCAGGAAGAGAATGAGGACGCCGAGGATGATGATCGGCGCGCCGATCGCGAGCGAACGGTAATTCGCGGCGGAAAGGTTCCCCATCAGGAAGTAAGTGATGGCGGGGAGCTTCGTCTCGGTGTCGGCGGTGAACTTGACGAACGAGACCAGGGCCGAGAAGAGCGAGCCGATCATGATGCCGGAGAGGACAACGGACGAGAGCGCCCGCTGGTTCTTCGTCATGCCGGTGAGAATTGTCAGCACCATGGCGAGCATCCCGAAGAGAACGGCGGAGAGCTGCACGCCGAGCTGCGGGAGCTCGAGGAGCAGTCCCAGCGCCGCGCCGAAGCTTGCCCCCGACGCCACGCCTAAGGTATCCGGCGAGGCGAGCGGGTTCGAGAACAGGCTCTGGAACGCCGCGCCGCTGACCGAAAGGCCCGCGCCGACCAGGAGGGCGAGCAGGATTCGCGGGAAACGGATCTTCCACAGCACCATCTCAACCTGTCCGGAGACGGCCTCCCCGCCGGTCAGCTTCGCCCATACGGAGGCGAGCACATCCCCGACGCCGATGGACATCCGCCCCGCGCACAAAGCGAAGAGCGCCGCGGCGATCGGCAGCAGCGGGAGGAGGACCTTCCACAGCGGGGAGATGCCGTTACGCTTCATTCTTCTCCGAGACGTTGGCGTACGCCGTCTTGACATTGATGCCGGGAAGGCGTCCGACCTTGCCGGAGAGTTCGCTGATGACATTCTGCGGCGCGTCAACGGCGACCGAGATCAATGAGATCCCCCGCGCGACGCACGGGATGCCCATCCGCCCGATGATAAAGCGGCGGTATTCATGCAGGAGCTCATTCAGAGCTTCGACGGAATCCGGATCTTCGACGACAATTGCGATCAGTGCGACACGTGACGGCATGGGGTAACTCTCCTATCAATAAAAAAAGACCGCGTCCGAAAAAAGACGCAGTCCGCACAATGCTCAATAATATCTCCGCGATGCTTCACGAACCGGCTCACGGCGGTCCGTTCAGGAAAGTGGAAATGTACCGCGTCTTTCATCTCAATGCGAAATTTTGATGTCAGACAG
>CAVCBG010000241.1:0-3172 GCA_963600285.1 Anaerovoracaceae bacterium | reverse complement strand
AAGGAAGAAAATCACCCGCTGCCCTGCGAAAAGAACGTTTGATACAAGAAGAAGGCCTCGTTTTCCGGTTTTAAGAGTATGATTATATACGTGGAGAAACGGAAACGAACGATGAAAGAGTTTACACATTTTGACGGGAACGGAAACGCGGTAATGGTCGACGTCGGCGGGAAAGCCGTGACGGAGCGGACCGCCGTGGCAACGGGCAGCATTCGGCTGTCCGCGGAGTGCTACGAAATGGTGCGCCAAGGCTCCATGAAAAAAGGCGACGTCCTCGCCGTTGCCCGGGTCGCGGGCATCATGGGCACGAAGCGGACCCCGGACCTCATCCCGCTGTGTCACCCGATCATGCTGACGAAGGCCTCCGTCGACTTCGAGCTGAACGACGAGACGCATACCATCACCGCCGTCTGCACGGCGAAAACGTCCGGCGTGACCGGCGTTGAGATGGAAGCGCTGACCGGCGTTCAGGTCGCTCTGCTGACGATCTATGACATGTGCAAGGCGGTCGACAAGAACATGCTGATGACCGACATTCATCTGTGTACGAAATCCGGCGGAAAATCCGGCGATTTTACCTATCAAGGACAGCCCGAATGATCGACCGCTTCGGCAGGAACATTGACTATTTGCGTATATCTGTCACGGATAAATGCAACCTTCGCTGCCGTTACTGCATGCCGGACAGCGTCCCGAACATCCCGATGGCGGAGCTGCTGACATTCGAGGAGATCGCCTCCGTGGTGAAGATCGGGGCGGCGCTCGGCATTACGAAGATCAAGCTGACCGGCGGCGAACCGCTTGTCCGCCGCGGGATCGAGTCCCTGGTCGGGCAGCTGAAATCCATCGACGGCATCGCTTCCGTGACCATGACCAGCAACGGCATCCTCCTCGCCGAGAAGGCGGACGCCTTGAAGGCGGCGGGGCTTGACGCGATCAATGTCAGCCTTGACACGCTCGACGCCGATGAATTCGAACGCGTCGCCGGCCGTCCCGGCTTGGACAAAGTCCTCGCGGGCATTGACGCCGCGGTGAACGCCGGGATCCCGGTGAAGATCAACACCGTCAACCGTCCCGAGATCACCGCGGAGACGGTCCTCGCGCTGGCGGAGTACTTCAAGGCGGAGCCGATCGACCTCCGCTTTATTGAGATGATGCCCATCGGCGCGGGCAAAGGCGAAGGCACGACCGACAACGGCCGAATTCGGAGCATTCTGGATCGCGCGTACGGCGAGCCGGTTGAGGACAGCTCCGTCCACGGCAACGGCCCCGCGGTCTACGTCCGCTATCCGGGCATGACGGGCGCCGTTGGCTTCATCAGCGCCGTGCATGGGAAGTTCTGCGCCGACTGCAACCGCGTCCGCATGAGCGCGGTGGGCGAGTTGAAGGCCTGCCTTTGCTATCAATCCGCGGCATCCATCCGCGAACCGCTGCGGGCGGGCGACATGGACGCGGTCAAGCGGATTTTGACGGAAACAATTTACAATAAGCCCGCGGAACACTGTTTCGAGGATCCGGATTTGATCACGGAACGGAAAAACATGACCGCGATCGGAGGTTGAGGATGGGAAAAATTATCGCGATTTGCATCAGCGAAGCCAGAGGCACGCAGAAGCATGAGGTCGAGAGCGCGTACCTGAAAGAGGAATGGGGCATCGAGGGCGACGCCCACGCCGGCAAATGGCACCGCCAGGTCAGTCTGCTCTCGGTGGAGAAGGTGGATGATTTCCGAGCGAAGGGCGCGGACGTCATCAACGGCGCGTTCGGCGAGAATCTTGTCGTCGAGGGCTTCGACCTGAAGACGCTCCCCGTCGGGACGCGCTTCAAGGTCGGCAGCGACGTTCTCCTTGAGATGACCCAGATCGGCAAGCAGTGCCACAGCCACTGCGAGATTTACAAGGTCATGGGCGACTGCATCATGCCGCGGGAGGGCGTCTTCACGCGGGTCCTCCACGGCGGTGAGGTTCATAAGGGCGATCCGATTGATATCGTGACCGAATAACGGAATTCAGAATAAAAAAGGGCGCGTCATTTTGCGACGCGCCCTTTTCTTACATATTTATCACTTCGCGGTTTCGCTTAGCAATAGTACTCCATCGGGTAGGTGAGGTACTCAACCGGTTCGAGCTGGTCGCAGGTGACGTAGCCGGCCGGGGCGCGGAGCAGGGACGGGATGCGGTTGATGACCGTGGCGCAGGTGTGCTCAACGGTCGCGGGCTTTACGACATGGAACTCGGTCTTCGGTTCGCCGAAGATCTCCCAGTCGCACATATCGCCGTCGTCCGGTCCGTAGACCTTGCCGATGGTCTCTTCTTCAATGGTGATGCCCTGCATGGTCTCGATGGTGACGACCGCGGACATACCGATGGCGTTGCCGGCCTTGATTTCCTTGCCGAGGGTCTCGCTGTAGATGTCCTTGTCGATGATGCAGGGAACATGCTTCTGGGAAATGCTCTTGATCGTGAGGCCCAGCTTATTGCAGATCGCCTCGGAGGCGTTCCAAGCGTAGGACGGCTCGAAGTCAGTCGGGTGAGCGATCTTCGCTTCGAATTCAGCCGGGGTCAGGTCGCAGCCATGCGCCTGAGCCAGCGCGATGCCGTACTCATCCACATTGTAGCTGTAAGCGCCCTTGATCTTCGTGATGTTGTGGCAGCCGGCGGCCACAAGGCCGACCATATTGATCCAGAAAATATCCTGCATACCGCTGCCGGTGATGGTGCAGTCGTTCGCCTTGGCGATCGCGTCCAGCTTGTTGATCATGGCCGCGGAGGTCGTCCACGGGTAGATGGCTTCCTCGCAGGTGGTGATGACGTTGATGCCGCGGGACACGCACTGCTCGATGGCTTCGTAGATGTCACCGATGAAGCTGCGGGTCGTGATGATGGCGACGTCGGCGTCGCATTCGTCGAGGACCTTCTCGGCATTGTCGGAGATGATGATGCCCGTCTTGACGCCGAGTCCGGCCCAGTCGCCGATATCCTGACCGACGGACGCGCCGTGGCCGATACCGCCGACGATCTGCGCGCCATGCTCATAGGCATAGCGGAGGGTGTACTTGCTCATCTTGCCGCAGCCATACTGAACGATCTTGATTTTTTCCATAAAAAAAGCTCCTTTCTGAACTTTACTACTTAATTAAAGTATATCTGCCGGCAGGAGAAAATCAAATATG
>CAVCBG010000240.1:0-3191 GCA_963600285.1 Anaerovoracaceae bacterium | reverse complement strand
AAATGCCGTTATAATTAAACTAACCGCCCAACGCCGCGGTGATGATTGATTTTCCCACAGGAGGACTATGGACAATTACTTGTTTCACGGCAAACTGATCGATGTCGATGAAGCGATCGCGAACATCATTGATCTTGAAGCCGAACGCCAGAAGCGCAAGCTGATCATGATCGCCAGCGAATCCTTCGCCCCGGACGCGATTCGGGAATCACTCGGCTCCGTCTTTCAGAATGTCTACGCGGAAGGCTACCCGGATGAAGCGTCCCGCAAATACTCGGAAGAGCGCATTCTGGATCTGGACTACATGCTCGGCAATTACCGCCGCAATTCCGACCCGCGCTACTACAAAGGCGTGGACTATGTGGATATTCTCGAGCCGTTGGCCCGCCGGCGCTGCGCGGAGCTCTTCGCCCACGATGACATCACCGCGGACGACATTTACGTCAATGTGCAGCCGCTCTCCGGCGCTCCGGCGAACAACGCCGTCTATCACCTGATCAACCCGGGCGACACGGTCCTTGCCATGGACCTCATCCACGGCGGCCACCTGACCCACGGTTCACCGGCGAACCGCACCGGCCAGCTCTATAACATCGTCCACTACACCGTCGACCCGGAAACGGAAATGATCGACTACGATGAGCTGCAGAAGCTCGCGCTCGAAGTCAAGCCGAAGCTCATCATCTGCGGCTACACCTCCTATCCGTACATCCCCGATTGGAAACGCTACCGTGAGATCGCGGACTCCGTCGGCGCGTATCTGCTGGCGGACATTGCCCACATCGCGGGGCTCGTCGCTGCCGGCGTGGTTGAATCCCCTGTCGGCATCGTCGACGTGGTCTCCTTCACCACCCACAAGACCCTGACCGGTCCGCGCGGCGCCTGTCTGCTGACCACGGACGCGAAGCTCGCGAAGCTGATTGACAAAGCCGTCTTCCCGGGCGAACAGGGCGGCCCGCATACGCAGGTGTTCGCGGCCCTCGCCACGATCTTCAAGATCGCGAAGACGCCCGAATATAAGGAATACCAGGCGCAGATCCTGAAGAACACCCAGGCGCTGGTGGCCGAGTTCAAGGCCCGCGGTCTGAAGGTTCCTTATCAGGGTTCCAACTCCCATATGCTCCTCCTGGACTGCAAAGCGGTCAAGGGTGAGGACGGCACGACGCTCTCCGGCGACCTGGCCGCCCGCGTGCTTGACATCTGCGGCATCGTCCTCAACCGCAACACCATCCCGGGCGACAAGTCCGCGATGAAAGCCAGCGGCATCCGTATGGGCACCGCCTGCGTCACCCAGATCGGCATGAAGGAAGACGACATGAAGGAACTCGCCGACATCATCGCCGACGTCCTCTTCGCCTTCAAGCCCTACACCATGCCGGGCGTCAAAGCTCTGCTCCAGCGCGCCCGCGTGGACTTCGCCGTGGTGGAAGACGCCAAGGTCCGCGTCCGCAAGCTCATTGAGAAGCACACGGCGCTCAACAAAGACCCGAAGTACGGCTATCCGAACTTCTACTACATCGACGACGAAATCAAGTCCGGCGCCCTGCGTATCAGCGGCGGCAGCTACCGTGAGTTCGTCAACTACGCCTTCCTCAGCGACGCGGAAGCCCTCGCCGACGGCGAACAGCAGCCGACCGTCCTCGTTGCCAACGGCACCGAGATCCCCGGCACCCTGCTGGCCTTGGAAGACGCCTATCAATTCTCCTGCGACCCGAAGGACGCCCCCATCGCGGCTGCCTGGCTGCGCGCTCTGTCCGACGGCTACGCCGCGTTCGACAGCGACCTCCGCAAACGCCTGCCGGGGCCGATCTCCGTCACCGAATGCGAGAAGCAGGAAGGCAAACCGTCCGCCGCGAAGCAGTTCACGAAGGTCTATTCCGTCGGGATGAAAGCCGACGAAGGCGCTCCGCTGCCGGAGTTCGACTTCAGCGCCTACGATGAGGACGAGAACGCGCCGATCAAGCGCACCCCGCTCTACGAGACCCACAAAGCCCTCGGCGCCAAGATGGTTCCGTTCGCCGGCTGGGATATGCCGGTCTGGTACACCTCCATCAAGGAAGAGCACAACGCCTGCCGTAAAGCCGGCGGCCTGTTCGACGTCTCCCATATGGGCGTTTACGAAGCCAACGGCAAGGATTCCGTCGTCTTCCTCAACAGCGTCTGCGCCAACGACATCAGCGTTCTGAAAGTCGGTGATACCATCTACACGCATCTGCTGGACCAGGACGCGAACGTCATCGACGACCTGATCGTCTACCGCCTGGAAGAGGAGAAATATCTCATCGTCGTCAACGCCTCCAACGATGACAAGGATTGGGCATGGATGAACGCCGTCCGCGAAGGCACCGTCCTCGTCGACCGCGACCGTCCGTCCGCCCGCGCGTTCGGACGCAACGTCAAGTTAGAGAACCTGCGCGACCCCAAGGCGGGGGACCGCATGCGCGTCGACCTCGCGCTGCAGGGCCGCATCTCGATCGATGTTCTCATGAAACTCGGCTGCAGCGATGAAGACGCCGCCAAGATCAAGAAGCTGAAGAAGGGCTGCGTCACCCACGCCGTCGTCGGCGGGTATGACCTCTACCTCGCGCGCACCGGCTACACCGGCGAGAAGATCTCCTTCGAGCTCTTCGTGCACCCGGAGAAGCTGCCGTCCCTGTGGAACGCCCTGCTCGAAGCCGGCGAACCGCTCGGCCTGAAACCCTGCGGCCTCGGCGCCCGCGACAGCCTGCGCACCGAAGCCGGTCTGCCGCTCTACGGTCACGAGATGGCGGGCGATATGCACATCAAGGTCAACGAAGCCGGCTTCGCCTCCTCCGTCAAGACCTTCAAGTGCTGGTTCATCGGCCGCTCCGCTTACCGCAAGGATGAAGCCGCCCAGAAGCTGATCTCCGTCCGCTGGAGCTTCAACGACGCCGTCGTCCGCATGGCTCACCACGGCGACCCCGTTCTCGACGCCAAGGGCAAGACCATCGGCCGCGTCACCAGCTGCGCCATGGACACCGAAGGCCGCGTCACCGGCCTCGCGCTCATCGACCGCACCTGCAACGCCGAAGGCACGCCGATCTACATTTACCAGAACGCCGAGAAGGCCAAGCTGAAGGCCCCGTCCGAATTGAAATTCGGCGAGAAGACCGTCCAGCCCTCCGCCGCGACGATCCTCAGCCGCTTCCCGAAGCTGGCGTAAACAATTC
>CAVCBG010000239.1:0-3206 GCA_963600285.1 Anaerovoracaceae bacterium | reverse complement strand
GAGAGACGGAGAGAGCAATGGAAGAGTACGGATTCACAGTCGGTAAAAAATCGAAAAAACTCGGGTTCCACTATTACAAAGACGCGGGGCACTTTGACGACCCCAGTCTGGATTACTGGCTCCCGAAGCTGCAGGCCGCCGGCACGAGCTGGCTGGTGATTTACGTTCCCGAGGATGGAGAGATCCCCGAGAATTTCATCATCCGTCTGCGCGGCGCCCGCATTGAGCCGATCGTCGTCCTCACCTTCTCCATCTCCGAACCGCCTTCCACGGATCAGTTCCGCCAGCGCATGGCGTACTTCCGCAGCATCGGCATTCACATGGTCCAGTTCTTCAACCGCCCGAACATGAAGTCCTCGTGGTCGGCGGAGGAATGGATCAAGCCGAATCTCGTCTCCCGCTTCGTCCGTAAATTCGCCGAATACGCCGCCATCTGCGTCAGCGAGAAGGTCATCCCGGTCTTCCCGATGCTCGAGCCGGGCGGCGACTATTGGGATCTCTCGTTCCTCCGCGCCTCCGCGAAGCTCTTGAAGAAGGACTACAGCGACGGACTGCTGCCGAACCTGGTCTTCTCCGGCTCGGCGTGCCTCTTCCGTCATGAGATCACTTGGAACGAAGAAGGTCCGTCCGCGAACCCCGACCCGATCCCCTACGCCTCGAACGGCGTGGATCACCGCGGCTTTTATCTCTACACCTGGTACGAAGAGATCCTCCGCAAGGAACTGGGCAAGAACGTGCCGATGCTGATGATGAACGCCGGCGCGTGGGATGCCTCCGCGGGCGTCTTTGACGTTGTCACCCGCGAGTCGAAGCAGGAATACCTGAACATCCTGAACCTGATCCAGGAAGTCACCTTAAAAGGCGGCAGCCGCGTCCCGAACTACGTTTTGGCCTGCTGCATGTACAAACTTCCCGCCACGGAAGTTTTAAGCTCCCGGAACACGAACCGCGCCGGCACGAACACGAACCCCGTCGGGAAGGCCGCTGTCGGCGGGAAATCCGCCCAAAGCGAGCTCCGTTCACTGCGGGACAAGCTGAAGGACGGCTTCGCGAAAATCGGGCCCGCGAAATTGGTTTCTTTAATAAAAGCTTTTGGCACGAATCTTGCAACCATAGTTAAGTATCTGGTTCAAATCGCCAAGCACGGCGAGAATCCGACCGAATATTTTCTGCTCCCGAACGTGAGCAGCCTCTTTACGGAAGAACAGCTGGAAATCCTAAACCAGTATGTGAAACTCGAAAAGTGCGCGTCCGGGAACGATCTGAACGAAGCATTGGCATCCAAAACCGTTATCATGCTGGATGACCGGGCGCTGTACCCGACATATATGCTTCAACAGCTGCAGGACCGCGGGGTGAAAATCCGCACGATATCCATGCAGCCCCGGGGAGATTGAGAGAGGGCCCTATGGAAAACAGACAGTATATTCAACAGGAAATCACGTACAACAAGCCGGTTATGAAAGTGATCGGCCTCGGCGGCGGCGGCGGAAACGCCATCGACCGTATGATGAAGATGGGTTACGGCGGTCAGGACATTGAGTTCATCGCCGCGAACACCGACCTTCAGGCATTGAAAAACTGTGAAGCGGACACCCGCGTCTTGATCGGGCCGAACCTCACCAACGGCAACGGTTCCGGCGGCAATCCGGAAATCGGCGAACGCGCCGCGTTGGAGTCCGAATCCGCGCTGCGCAACGCGCTGAAGGGTGCCGACATTGTGTTCCTGACCGCCGGTATGGGCGGCGGCACCGGCTCCGGCGCCATCAGCGTCGCGGCCCGCGTTGCCCGCGAACTCGGCGCCATCACGGTTGCCGTCGTCAGCACGCCGTTCTCCTTCGAGTCCGGCAAGCGCGTCACCAACGCCCGCAAGAGCCTGTCGAAGCTCGCCTCCCAGTGCGACACCATGATCACCATCCCGAATGACCAGATTCTGAAGGTCATCTCCCCGAACAGCACCATCCGCGAAGCGCTGACTTACGCCGACGACGTGCTGCGCCAGGGCATCATCGGCATCGCCCAGCTCATCAACAACACCGGCGATATCAACGTCGACTTCTCCCACATCCGCCACATGATGGCGAACGGCGGCGGCTCCATCCTCTCCATCGGTACCGGCAAGGGCGAGAACAAAGTCGCCGACGCCCTGTACCAGGCGCTCAATCATCCGCTGCTTGAGCATCTGCCCATCGAGAACGCCACCGGCATCATCGCGAACTTCACCGGCGACGCTGACCTTTCCTTCAGCGAAGTCATGGAAGGCCTCAGCTACCTGCAGCAGCTCACCGGCAACACCGCGGAAATCATCCCCGGCCAGATCGTTGATGACAACATGCACGACGAAGTCCAGATCATCCTGATCATCACGGGCATCGCCTCCACCCCGGCCAAAGCCGAGGAACGCCGCGTCTTCACCCAGCCCGAACCCATCCGCGTTGAGACCGAACCGGTTCAGGTCCGCACACCCATCGAAGAGATCTCCGACGAGGAAGAAGAGCCCGTTGAAGATCATGAAGAGCTCGAACCCGTCATGGCTTACGCCGGCACCGACGACATGACCATGGAAGCGGAAGACCGCATCATCCCGAGCGCGCCCGCCGACGTCCCGGCTTACACGCCGTCCGCCGCGGCCAACGCCCAGTTCGATACCTTCATGGAACCGCTCGGATTGAGCGGCATCGAAACCGCCTCCCGCAAGGTTTCCTCCGAAACCCGCGACGCGGTTGAAACCGTGGATTACGATACGCCGACCTTCCTGCGCCGCCGTCTCTGATGGAGCAGCCATGAACGCCGTCGATAAGATCAACAAATCCGTCTACCGCGACTATCCGCTCTTCAAGGGCGTGAAACCGCGGGTTGCCTCGGCAGCCGATGGCGGGATGACACTGGTCTACAGCACTTCGCAGAAAACCGCCGACGGACTCGAGCTCCCGATGCAGCTCCGCGTCAAAGCGGACGCCAAAGGGGAGATCCTCTCCGTTTCCGGAAGCAGATAATAAACGGTTTTTTCATTTACTCCTTACAAAACACACCGCTCAAATGAGCGGTGTGTCTGCTTTTCGGAAAGGAATGTATATCTATTCGGCGGAGGGATTCACGATCTGCCAATTGTTCACTTCGAACTGTACATCCGGGTCGGACGCGTCCGATGTGAAGCGTACGCTGCCTTTGCACGCGACCGTCATCACGGCGATATGCTCTTCCTC
>CAVCBG010000238.1:0-3219 GCA_963600285.1 Anaerovoracaceae bacterium | reverse complement strand
CCGCGGAGGATGATGTGCCAGCGGTATTTGCCGGCGAGGCGGGGGAAGAAGCAGGGGGCGGGGCCGATCAAGCGGAGCGCAAGCCCTCCGTCCCGGATCTTTTTGCGAAGCGTCCTCGCCAGGTCCTCGGCCTCCGCTTTCACGGACGCCTCATTCTCCCCGCGAAGCTCGAGCCGCAGCAGGCGCGAGAAGGGCGGGTAGCCCATCAGCCGGCGGTAGGAGAGGTCGCTGCGGTAGAAGGTGTCGTAATCCCCGCGCACGGCGGAGCGGATGGAGTAGCGCTCGGGCTGGAAGGTCTGCAGGATGGCAAGGCCCTGTTCACGGGCGCGGCCGGCGCGGCCCGCGACCTGGGTCAGCATCTGATAAGAATGTTCATCCACCCGGTAGTCATTGAAGTTCGCGCCGACGTCCGCGAGGAGGATGCCCACCAGACGCACATCGGGGAAGTCCAATCCCTTCGCGACCATCTGCGTGCCGACGAGGATATCCGCCTCGTGGTTGGCGAAGCTGCTGAGGATCTTCTCCTGGTTCCCGGCGCCCGCGGCACTGTCCGCGTCGAGGCGCAGCACGCCCGCCGTCGGGAACTTCTCGGAGATGATCTGCTCCACCAGCTCCACCCCCGCGCCGAAGCGCCGGATCTCACTCGACCCGCAGACCGGGCAGACTTCGGGGAGCGGCATCGTCGAGCCGCAGTAATGGCATTCCAGCCGCCCGCGCGAGGCGTGATACGTGTAGGGCACGTCGCAGTTCGGGCAGGTGAAGGACTCGCCGCAGTTGTGGCAGAAGGTATAGGAAGCCGCGCCGCGGCGGTTCAGGAAGAGGATGCATTGTTTATTTTTCTTTAAGGTTCGGTCGATCTCGCGCAGCAGGGCGGTCGAGAATATCTCGGAATTCCCGCTCCGCAGCTCGGCGCGCATGTCCACCAACATCACCCGCGGAGGCAGGACGCCGGTCGCGCGATTCTTTAAGGTTTCAATATGCCAGCCGCTGCGCTGCGCTTTGAACATCTGCGCGGTGGTCGGGGTGGCGGAGCCCAGCACCAGCTGCGAACCGGTGATCTCGGCGTAGTCCGCGGCGGCGCGTACGGCGGAGAAGAACGGCCGTTCGCCGGTCTGGTAGTAAGCGTCCTCATGGCACTCGTCCACGAGGATCAAGCCGAGGTCCGGCAGCGGAACCGCCAGCGCGGAACGCGGTCCGACGATGACGCGGAATTCGCCGTTCCGTCCGCGGCGCCAGGTGTCGTAGCGTTCGCCGCTCGAGAGATTCGAATGGTACACGCCGACCCGGCCGGGGAAGCGGCTCTCGAAGCGGGTCAGGATCTGCGGCGTCAGGCCGATTTCGGGGACGAGCATCAGCACCTGTTTCCCCAGGCGGATGGCCTCCGCGGCGGCGCGCAGGTAGACTTCCGTCTTCCCGGAGCCGGTGACGCCGTGCAGCAGGATCGGACGGAGGTCGGATTCGCCGCGCAGTCCGGCGGTGATCCGTTCCACCGCGGCGGACTGCTCCGCCGTGAGTTCGGGGAGCTGAGCCGCGGGTTCGTTCATGTAATAGCGGTGGCCGCGCATGACCTCGCGGACCTCGATCCGCAGCCAGCCTTTTTTGACCAGATACTGCACGTCGGCGGGGTTGACATTCGACGCGCGGACCATCTCCGCCCGCGGAGCTTCTCCGCCATGTGAGCTGAGGAAATCCAGCGCGGCGCGGCGCCGTTCATGCGCGGAGGCCGCCTTCGCGAGCGGCGCGTCCGCCTCCGGCTGCGTGTCCGTCAACACGGCGGCCGCGATCGTCCGCGGTTTGAGGGCGGGCTGCTCCAGACTGAGCGAACGGACGGCGCTGCCTTCACGGATCAGGCGGTCCATCCCCCGGCGCCAAGCCTTTTTCCCCAGCGCCTTATCCAATGTTTCCTCGTCCAGCGTCCCGTCATTGGCGGAGAACAGCGCGAGGATCCCGTCAACATCCTCCCCGGGGCCGGTGAGCGACGTTTGGAAGCCGATGTCCTTCCGCACGAGACGGTAGACCGGGCGGGAGACTTTGCGGATCTTGTCCGTCAGCAGGAGGTTGACGCATTCGCGGATCGAGGAAAGCGAGCGTTCGGCGATCTTTTCCGCCAGACGCAGCTGCGCCGGCGTCAGCACCGGCTCCTCATCCGCGAGGGCGATGATCTCCGCGGGCTTCGCCGCCTCCGGCGTCACGTTGAGCTGCCAAACGACGGCCTGCTGCATGGTGTGATTGAAGGGGACGATGACCATATGTCCCGGGCGGACGCGTCCGCGGAGGCTTTCGGGCACGAGGTAATCAAACAGACCGGCTTTCGCCGGTGTGTTGATGACGACGCGGATGACCTCTTTGCTTTCCATACTCCTCTATTTTATCAGGAAACGGCGCCGTGTGTCCCGCGGGCTGTTTTCGGGTTATAATGATAGTGGTAAGAGAATGGAGTAAATTATGAGCACGAATCACTATCCTTACAGAATCAATGTAGGTTTTTTGATCAACGCAGTCGTCGGCACCTATCGCGACCTGACGATTGACGAGCCCGAAATTCAATTGGCGGATGACCTCACCGGCCGCAACATTCACTGCGCCATCCGCGTCAGCAAGACCCAGCAGGGCGTTCTCGCCGAAGGGGAGCTGACCGCCGAGACCGATCTTGAATGTACCCGCTGCCTCGAGACTTATACCCAGAAGCTGGACGCGCGGTTCGAGGAGCTTTACTGCTTCCACAACAAGCGCGAGAATGAGGACGCCGAGCAGTTCCTGCCCTCGAGCGGCTACCTTGACCTGCAGGATGTCGTCCGCGAATACCTGCTGATGGAAGTGCCGTACGCCCCGGTCTGCAAACCCGACTGCAAAGGCCTCTGCCCGATCTGCGGGAACAACCTGAACAACGGACCGTGTTCGCATCCGGAAGAGGCGTGAGATGGCGCAGAAATCCGCTTACATGAATAATTTCACCGTCGCCATGCAGAACCTGACCTGTGTTCTCGAGGCGAAAGCCACGGCGCCGAACATTGAGAAGACCGGTTACGGAACCCCGCCCGTCTTCGATGAACGGAAGACCGTCGACGAGACCTATCTCTACATGCCGGTCGAGGTGGCGAAGGAATTGGCCGTCTCCCTGCTGCACGTCGTCAGCGCCGCCGAGAAGCGCTCCGGCCTGCGCGTCCGCCTGAGCAAGGACAAGGAAGCCTGCTGGGAAGCCGCTGTCAAGGCGGTGGA
>CAVCBG010000237.1:0-3285 GCA_963600285.1 Anaerovoracaceae bacterium | reverse complement strand
TTCGATTGAAAGTATAGATTATAATCGGTAATATCTTATCTTGACGAATCGTTTTCGGTGGACTATATTTTTCCCATGCTTTACGCGGTAATTAATTTGTAAGGCATTTCAAGGAGTTTTAGTAATTATGAAAAAGAACATTGCCCTTATTCTCACGGTTATTATCCTTGTCCTTTCCGCTTTCTGCGCGTGCTTCGCGGATGATGAAGTCACGACTTACAAAGTCGGCATCTGCAACTACGTCGATCATGAAGCGTTGAACACGGCCGTCGAAGGTATTGAAGCCCGCCTGGCCGAATACGAAGCGGAGAACCCCTCCGTCCATTTTGAAATCGATTATGATAACGCCCAGGCTGACGCGAACGTCCTCTACCAGATCGTGACGGACTTCATCTCCCGCGGTGTGGACATTATGATCGGTATCGCCACCCCTGTCGCGCTGAACATGCAGGCTTCCACCGAAGACAATCAGATCCCGGTCGTTTTCGCCGCGGTTTCCGATCCTGTTTCCGCGGGCCTCGTTGAGTCCTGGGATGTCCCGGGCGGCAACGTCACCGGCGCTTCCGACTACCTGAACACCACCGCCATGATGAACCTCATCGTCGCGGCCGACCCGGATGTTGACAACGTCGCGCTGCTCTACGACCTCGGTCAGGATTCCTCCACCACCGCTATCGCCGACGCGAAGGCCTGGCTGGATGAGCACAACATCGCCTGGACCGAATACACCGGCAACACCACCGACGAACTGAAGCTGGCCTGCCAGTCCATCGTCGCCGACGGCATGGACGCTGTCTTCACTCCGTCCGATAACACCGTGATGTACTCCGAACTCGCGCTGTACGAAACCCTCGCCGAAGCCGGCATCCCGCACTACGGCGGTTCCGATTCCTTCGCTTGGGACGGCGCTTTCGTCGGCTACGGTGTCAGCTACTACGACAACGGCGTTGCCGCCGCGAACCAGGTGATTGACATCCTCGTCAACGGCGCGGATCCCGCCTCGATCCCGGTCTCGCTGCTTGACAACGGTATGGCCACGATCAACACCGACATCGCCGAACAGCTCGGTTACGATTATGACGCGCTGGTTGAAGCGTTCACCCCGTACTGCACCGGCATCGAGTCCGTCACCCTGTCTGACGAGGCCGCTGAATAAACAAATCCGCGGGGATGTGTTCCCGCAGTAAATAAATGTGATAATACCGGGCGGAGCATGGTTTTTCAATGTCCCGCCCTGTACCTTGAATAACGGAGGTTCTTTATAATGAATTTGGCTACGATCACGATGCTCGGACAGACCGCGCTTGAGCTGGGGCTGATCGGCTCTTTGACTACGCTCTCAACGTTTCTCAGTTACGCGATGCTGAACGTCTGCGACCTCGCGGCGG
Organism: Anaerovoracaceae bacterium; assembly: GCA_963600285.1. Lineage (GTDB taxonomy): Bacteria > Chloroflexota > Anaerolineae > Anaerolineales > Anaerolineaceae > Flexilinea. The sequence goes on along the minus strand of CAVCBG010000237.1, from coordinate 1,897 downwards.
ACGGCGTTTTCACGCTCGGCGCCACGGTCGGCGCGTCCGTTGTCCTCTCCGGACATCCCTGGCTTTCAATCCTGGCCGCGATGTTTGCCGGTATGACGGCGGGCTTGATCAACGCGCTGCTGCAGACACGGATGGGTATTGACAGCCTGCTGTCGGGCATTATCGTAAACACCGCCCTTTACTCGATCAATATCGCCGTCATGGGCGGGTCCTCCCTGCTCAACATGAATAAGTCCGTGACCGTCTTCACGATGATGAAAGATCTGATCGCCGACACGCCGCTTGCCGGCTGGCAGACGATCCTCATTGCCTTGATCGCCGCCGCGTTGATCATCATCTTCCTGTCGATCTTCCTGAAGACCCGCCTCGGCCTGGCCATCCGCGCCACCGGCAACAACCCGGACATGGTCAAAGCTTCCTCCGTTGACCCCCGCATGACCATCACCGTCGGTCTGGTGATCGCGAACGCCTTCACCGGCCTTTCCGGCGCCCTGATGGCTCAGTCCCAGAAGTCCGTGAACATCAACATCGGTACCGGTATGATGACGATCGCGCTGGCCTCCCTGCTGATCGGTCAGACCTTCTTCGGCAAGGGCCGCATCCCTGTTCAGGCGATCGGCGCCGTCATCGGCTCGATCATTTTCCGCGTCGTCTATACCATCGCGCTGCGTCTGAACCTGCCGGCTTACATGCTGAAGTTCATCTCCGCCGTGATCGTCGTTATCGCGATTTCCGGCCCGTATTTCAAGAAGAATTGGCCGAACATCAAACGCAGATGGTCCGTGAACAGCCACGCCGGGAAGGAGGCATAACCGATGAGCGGAAATATGCTTGAACTTCGCAATGTCACGATGACATTCTACCCCGGGACCGTCAACTCCCGCAAAGGCTTGGACAACGTCTCTCTCGAAGTAGCCCCCGGCGACTTCATCACCATCATCGGCGCGAACGGCGCCGGCAAATCGACGCTCTTCAACGTCGTCTGCGGCGATTTCATCACCGACAGCGGCAGCATCTTCCTCGACGGTGAGAACATCACCGTGCAGTCCTCCCACCAGCGCGCCCGCAACATCGGCCGCCTGTTCCAGGACCCGATGAAAGGCACCGCGCCGGGGATGACGATTGAGGAGAACCTCTCCCTCGCCTGCGCCAAAGGCGGCTGGCTTTCCTTCGTCTCCAAGGCGGAGAAACAGGCCTTCCGCGAAAAGCTGGCCGAGCTTCATATGGGCCTCGAGGACCGCATGAACGCCCCCGTCGGCACGCTTTCCGGCGGCCAGCGCCAGGCGCTCTCCCTGATCATGGCGACCTACAACCCGGTCAAACTCCTCCTCCTGGATGAGCACATCGCCGCGCTGGATCCCGGTTCCGCGGAGAAAGTTCTGAAGCTCACCCGCGATATTGTTGAGGAGAATCACCTGACCTGTATGATGATCACCCACAACATGCAGTCCGCCCTGGACCTCGGCAACCGTACGCTGATGATGGACCACGCCCACATTGCTCTCGACCTGAAGGGCGAGAAACGCGACGGCCTGACGGTGAAAGACCTGCTCGACCTCTTCAAGCAGTCCTCCGGCAGAGAGCTCAACAACGACCGTATGCTTCTTTCATAAACAACGACGGCCGCGCTTCGCGCGGCTGTTTTTGTATGTTGGCGCAAACGCTCCGCGACAGTGGATGTGGCTGCATTTTCACCTCATCCACCGCGGAGCGGTCCCCCTTCCCCTCGAGGGGAAGGACTTAATGCTCGGGAAAGTGGGCGGGTGCTCGATTGTTGAGCGCTTGCCGATGTATGTTATCCGGTCTCTGGTCTCTGGTCTCTATTTTCAACTCCTCACTCCTAACTACTCACTCCTAACTTTTCTGTGTTATAATGCTATTCATCAAATAACGGCGT
>CAVCBG010000236.1:0-3288 GCA_963600285.1 Anaerovoracaceae bacterium | reverse complement strand
ATCACGGTTGTATATACGACAAAAAACTGTTATACTATAAGAAGTGTATTCTCCGGAAAGGGCCTCCCCGCCCTTTGATTCGCGAAAAACACGGAGCAGGACCTTGGCGCCGCGCGTGTCAAGCATGAATTGAATAGGCTTTACCCACCGTTGATGCGTCGAAAAGACCCGTCGACGGTGTGTGGCGTTAATGTCAACGCTCCCGCCGGCATTTCGGCAGGGAGGTGTGTATAAAATGGGGTTTCAAACAAGCCGCTTGAAGGGACGGCGCGTACGATGACGAATAAAAAACACACGAAAAAGGGTCTTTTTGCCAAGATGCTGCCGGTCATTGCCGCGGTAGTCTTAGTCGCGCTTTTCCTCGCCAACTGCGGGAACAATTCGGACAGCAAGACGCCGACATACACCACGCAGCGCCCCGTCATCACCGTCGGGAGCGCCGACTACCCTCCCTTCATCGATATGGATAACAACGGCTCCCCGACCGGGCTGGATATGGACATCATGCGCGAAGCAGCCAACCGAATCGGTTACGACATCAACTTCGTCTCCATCAACTGGGAAGACCGCAACCAATTGCTGGCCTTCGGTGAGATCGACTGCGTGAGCGGCGGCTTCACCGTCAACGGCCGCGAGGACGAATACCTGTGGGTCGGCCCTTACATGGACGCGAACATGGTCGCGGTGGTCAACACCGACTCCCTGATCCTCTCGCTTGCCGAGCTGGAAGGGAAGACCATCGCCGTTCAGTCCGCCGGCATCGGCGAGGACATTCTGCTGGAACACCTCAATCCGTCCATCCCGGCGGATGTTCAGGCGGACAGCTTTGAAAGCAGCTCCCTGATGCTTGCCGCGCTCGGCGCCGATTATGTCGACGCGGTCATTGTGGATATGCCCGTCGCGATCCAGTACATGAAGGACTACAACACGACCTTCACGATTCTTGATGAGCCCGCCCTCCACTCGTCGGTGGGAACGGCGTTCGCCAAAGACGGCGACGCGGAACTGGTCGCGAAGCTGAACGCGGCGATTGATGAAATGCGGGAGGACGGGACGCTGGACGCGATCATTGCCGGCTATCTCAGTCCGGAGACCGAAACCGCGGGAGGTGAAGCCGATGAAAACTAAGAGCCAGGAAATTGTTTTCAGCAAAGCCTTCATCGCCCTTGCCGTTTTCTTCGGCATCCTGCTCGCCATCGTGGTGACGGGCATCTCCGCCTCCGTTCATAAGAAGAGCAGCGACGCGGCGCTCGCCGTGAGCATTGAGTATATCAAACGCCAATACAGCTACTACATCGAGTTCAACAACACCGAAGAGGTCAAGAGCCTGATCCGCAAAGCCGAGACCGCGCGGCTGATTGACGAGTGCGATGAGAACGTCACCGAAGAACATCTGAAGACCCACATTGAGGACCTTTTGACCACCGGCATCACCGTCGTGGATGAGGACCTCAACCTGATCGCCGAGTACACGACGGACGGCTTCGGCTACAAGCGGCTCCGCTATCTGCTGAACCCGGATGTCATCCGAAAGGCGGCCAAGTACGAAAACAACACCTATATGCGGCGCATCCAAGCCGAAGATCAATCCTACGTCGACGTCGCCATCCGCCACTGTCCGGCGGGCGCGGTGCTGGTTTACCGCCACACGCCGAAACGCTACGCGGTGAAGTCGATCCTCTCCATTCAGAACCTGTTGGACGGCTTCGAGACGGAACAGAACGGCATCTTCGTCATCACGGACGGCGACGAGATCGTCGCCTCGAATGACAGCCGCTTCACCCGGGACACGATCAGCGACGCGGACCGCAAGCTCGTCTCCGACCTCCGTGAGACCGGGGAGGCGGATAAGCTGATCATGCTGTCGAAAGACGGCGAATCCCAGCATTACTTCGCCCGTTACAGCCACGGCCGCGAGTTCTACATCTGCGCTTTCCTCGCCGAACGCCAGATCTACGGCAGCGTTCTGCCGGTGACGGGTTTGGCGGTTCTCCTTTACATCCTTGCCGTCGGCGGCATCCAGATCATCCGTCTGCGCACGGTGAACGGCCTGATCTCCGATCAGCAGCAGCAGGAGCATTTCTACCAGCTGGAGCTCGAGGAGAAGAACGCCGAGCTCAACCACGCCATCAAACAGGCCGAGACGGCGAACCTCTCCAAACGGAACTTCCTCTTCAACATGTCGCATGACATCCGCACGCCGATGAACGCCATCATCGGCTTCGCGAACCTGGCGAAGCGGGACATTAACGACCAAGAGAAGGTCACGAGCCATCTGGAGAAGATCACGATCTCCGGCCAGCATCTGCTCGCCCTGATCAATGATGTGCTTGACATGAGCCGCATCGAGAGCGGCAAGGTGACGATTGAGACCATCCCGGTCAACGTCATGGAGCAGATGAACCTGGTCAGCGACGTGCTCCGCTCCGATATGGACGCGAAGCAGCTCACCTTCGCCTCAAAGACCGAAGTGACCGACCTCTATGTCTACGCCGACGCGCTCCACGTCAACCGCGTCCTCATGAATATCTTCGCCAACGCGGTGAAGTTCACACCCGAAGGCGGGACGGTGACCTTCATTCTCCGCGAACGTCCGTCGACCCGCGACGGCTATGCCTTCTATGACTTCATCATCTCGGATACCGGCATCGGCATGAGCGAGGAGTTCAAGGCCCACATCTTCGAGCAGTTCGCCCGCGAACGCAGTTCCACCGTCAGCCGCACGCAGGGCACCGGCCTCGGCATGTCCATTGCCCAGAGCCTCACGCAGCTCATGGGCGGTAATATTGCCGTCGAGAGCGAGCTCGGCAAGGGGACGACCTTCACCGTGACGTTTGAGTTCGAGCTCACCACCAAGGACGTGGTGCTCGGGAGCATCGCCGAGGAGGCTGTTGAGGCGGATGTGGAGGACCTTACCGGCAAGCGGGTGCTGCTTGTTGAGGATAATGAATTGAACACCGAGATCGCGCTCGCGATCCTCGAGACCGCCGGGTTCGTGGTAGAGACGGCCGAGGACGGCAGCGAGGCGGTGGCTTTGGTGAAGGAAAAGGACGCCGGGTATTACGACCTGATCCTGATGGATATCCAGATGCCGATCATGAACGGCTACGAAGCGACCCGCGCCATCCGCTCCCTGGAGGACGCGGAGAAGGCTTCCGTTCCGATCATCGCGATGACGGCGAACGCCTTCGAGGAAGACAAGAAAAACGCCTACGCCGCCGGCATGGATGCTCACATTACGAAACCGATCGACGTCAAGGCTCTGCTGCAGACGATGAGTGATGTGAT
>CAVCBG010000235.1:0-3308 GCA_963600285.1 Anaerovoracaceae bacterium | reverse complement strand
CGCCCGATAATTGAAGCATAATTTCAATTATCGGGCGCTTCTATTGACTATTGACTAATGACTATTGACTTACTTGCTATTGACTTACTTACGAATTTCTCCCGAAGACCCAATCGGTCGTGCCGATCTTGTTCCAGGTGAGGATCTCGGAGTCGTCGAACCAGACGTGGATTTCGCGCTCGGCGGATTCCGGGGAGTCGGAGGCGTGGATCAGGTTGCGGTCCATCTTCGCGGCGAAGTCGTGGCGGATGGTGCCGGGGGCGGCTTCATTCGGGCGGGTGCTGCCGACGGTGGCGCGGACGCCCTTGATCACGTCTTCACCTTCCCAGACCATCGCGAAGACGGGGCCGGCGGTGATGTAATTGACGAGACCCTGATAGAACGGTTTGCCGACGTGCTCGGCGTAATGCTTCGCGGCAAGCTCCGGGGTGACCTGAAGGAGCTTCGCGGCGACGAGGACGTAACCGCGGTTCTCGAACCGCTTGACGATTTCACCGATCAGACCGCGCTGAACGCCGTCGGGTTTCACAGCAACAAATGTTCTTTCCATTGACTGATTCCTTTTATGATTGAATTTCTTTGAGCAGCTCGGGGAGCTCTGCCGTATCCGGGAAGAGGATCGCGAGCTTTTCAAGATCCTCTTTGACCGCGGATCTGCAGTTCGTCCGCCCGATCAATTCCTTATACAATTGTACACCCTCTTCGACTTGATGATCGCTGAAATAACGCCAGGCGTCGCGGAGCATTTGACGTTCTTCGTCCGTCGGCTCCGGGGCGGGGGTGTTCACGTCCGCCGTCGGGAAGACGGTCTCGGTCGGGAAGACGGTCTCGGTTGAGAAGGGCGCCGGGGATTCCTCCTTCGGCGCGGGCTGTTCCTCGGAGAAGGCTTCCATTCCTTTTTCGGCGATTTCCGAGAGGTAGGTGAAGGCCTGATCCAGCTCGCTGTTCTTGGGCTTCGGCTGCGGTTCGGGGGCGGGCTGCTGTCCCTGTTCCTGCTCGTATTCCTGCTGCTGGGAAGCGGTCTTCTCGGAGAAGTAGGAGCGGCGGTAGCCGTTATCCGTCGGCTGCTTCGGGGTCAGGGATTCGAGGATCTCCCGCGCGGACTTGCCGCCGTTGGAGGCGTCCTCGATGGGGAGCAGGTCGAGCCATTCCGGCAGACGGGTGTTGTCGTTATTGATGAGCTTTTCACTGGCCTGCTGCCAGCCGATGCGGACGCGCGTCTTCGGCACGCCGGTCCAGTCGTAATAAGCGATGTTGATGGGGTAGGAATGTCCGTAGATCTGTCCGCCGCGGATCTCCCAGCGGGCGTAAAGCGGGTCGAGCTCAATGAGCCGATCCAGGCAGCGCTTGAATTTGATCTGGTCGCGGTCCGCGTAATAAACGCAGAGCTGCCGCAGCGCGGTTTGGTTGTACGGTTCGCTCTTGAGAACGGAGCGCAGCAGCCAGACGGCTTTGTCCAATGAACCATTCGCGTAGTAGCAAAGGCCGAGGAAAAGGGCGGGCAGGTTGGGGAAGGGACGGTTCTCGGAGGCGAGGAAATGCCCGATCGCCGCGGTGTAGTTCTTCGCCCGGTAATCGGCGACGCCTTTCGCGAACTCGGTCAGGCGGTGGTCATCCATGGAGAAAGTCAGGCTGTGGGCCTGCATCCACGCCGTCAGTTCGTCCTCGATGCCCAGATTCTCCTGCTGCAGGCAGATCGCCGCCTGGCAGTGCTCCGCCGCGTTTTCGGGACGGCCGCATTCGGCATAGGTGTAGACGAGGGAGATATGGCAGAGGAAATTATCCGGCTGCGCGGCGCAGAGACGCAGGTACGTGCTCAGCGCGCCGCTGTAATTGTCCTTCTCAAGGAAGGCGCGGCCGATGATCTCGTACAGGCGGAGCATCTTCGGAAATTGACGTAACAAATACAGACAATGGAAGGATGCCTGATCTAAATTTCCATTGTCTGTAAGTTGTTCGATCTTACTCAGGTATTTTTCGAGTTCGAGCGCCTGCATGGATCAAATGGTGCGGGTTCAGTCGCGCAGATAGTCCCGCAGGATCTTCTGGATGGACGGGTGGCGCAGACGGGAGAGCGCCTGGGCCTCGATCTGACGGACGCGTTCACGGGTGACGCCCATCTTGTTGCCGACTTCCTCAAGCGTGTACGCCTGGCCTTCAAGCAGGCCGTAGCGCAGCTGCAGAATGCGGACTTCACGCGGCGGGAGGTCGTTCAAAATCTCCTGAAGGTGCTCTTTCAGCAGGTTGTAGGTCGCGGAGTCATCCGGCGCCGGGACGTCATCGTCTTCAATGAAATCGCCGAGCGTGGAGTCTTCTTCGTCGTCGGTCGGGGTTTCAAGCGAAAGCGGACGGCGGGCTACCTGGATCATGTTCTCGACCTTCTTGACCGGGATGTTCAGCTCCTGGGCCAGTTCCTCAACAGAGGGATCGCGGCCGAGCTTCTGGGTCAGCTGGTGCTGGTAGCGCAGCAGTTTATTGATCTGGTCGCCCATGTGGACAGGGACGCGGATGGTGCGGCCCTGGTCGGCGATGGCGCGGGTGACGGCCTGGCGGATCCACCACGTGGCGTAAGTGGAGAATTTATGACCGCGGCGGTAATCGAATTTCTTCGTCGCGCGGATGAGGCCGATGTTGCCTTCCTGAATCAGGTCAAGGAACGGCACGCCGCGGCCCATGTACTTCTTCGCGACGGAAATGACCAGACGGGAGTTCGCCGTGATCAGATGATCGCGGGCGGCCCAGCTGTCTTCAATATTCTGGCGGAGCTCCTGGCGGCGTTCCGGGGTGACGTTGACGGTCGCCAGTTCCTCACGGGCCAGACGGCCGCGCTCAATTCGCTGGGCGAGTTCGACTTCCTCATCCGCGCTGAGCAGCGGGACGCGGCTGACCTCTTTCAGGTACAGGCCGATGGTGTCGTCCGTGTCAATATTGGAGAGGTCGTCGCTGAGCTGGAGGCTGTCGTTGTCGTCTTCTTCGTCAATATCGGAAAGGTCCATGTCTTCGCTGTCATCGTCGGCGCTTTCTTCGGTGTACTGAATGCCGGCGGAAGCGAGGGCGGAATAGATCTCTTCCAGTTGGTCGACGTCTTTTTCTGCTTCCGGGAAGAATCCCAGAATGTCATCGAGGGTGATGATGCCCTTCTGCCGGCCGAATTCGATCAGCTGTGATACGGCGGAGTAGCTCTCGTCATCTTCGTTGTTGATGTTCATGATCTCGTCTTCCATTTATATTATCTCGTTTCCTCACAATAAATCTAAGATAGAGAATACACGCTTTTTTGTCAAAAATCAATAGACAAAAAAATTAAA
>CAVCBG010000234.1:0-3312 GCA_963600285.1 Anaerovoracaceae bacterium | reverse complement strand
CTCGTCACGCCGAAGCCGCCGCTTTCTTCATCGGCGGTAAAGCAGAAGTAAATCGGCCGCTCGGGTTTCTCATCCATCGCTGCCAGGCGGTTCGCCGCCAGAATCATGGCCGCGACGCCGCCCTTCATATCCGCGCTGCCGCGTCCATAGAGCACGCCGTCGACGCACTTGGCTTCGTGCGGATCAAATTTCCAATCTTTTTTGTCCCCACAGGCTACGGTATCCACATGACCGAGGAACGCGATGCCGCCCTTATCTGTTTTCCCGGGCAGCTTTGCCGCAAGAGACGAACGGCCTAAGCCGCAGGTAACCTCATGGCATTCCAAGGCGTCCGACAGAAGAGACGTGATCAGGGAAATGATCCGCGCCTCGTTCCCTTCAGGCTGGCAGGTGTCGACCCTGACCAGCCGGGTCAATATTTCTTTGCTTTCCTCGTCTGTTACCTTTTCCCATTCCATGACAAGTTACCACTCTGTTTCAGTAAGAATACATCGCGAGGTCGCCCACGCCTGTTCTGGGCAGCATGCCGAATCTGCTGATCCAGCCGCCCGCGCCCCAGCCGCGTCTGACCAAACGGTTCTCAAAGGATACGATCCTGCCGTTGACGATCGTGTAAGTCGCGAGCTTGTCCGCCGCGTCAACGACCGTGACATTCGCCAACGCGCCCACGCCGAGGTGTCCCGTTTTCCGCGTCCACCAGTCGTTCGCTGTCCGCTCGGCCAGCAGCGCGGCGGGGTTGCCGGTCATGGCAGCCACCGCGTCGTCCAGTGACAGAACGCCGAGCTCCGCCAGCTCCAGGATCGCCGGGATGTTGTCCCGTGAATCTCCGAAGCCCTTCATGGTGGACTGGTTCTGCCCATCGGAGACGAGAACCTTCACAAGCCCCGTGCGCAGCGCTTCGTAAGCAAGTTCCTGCGCCTTGGGCGAAATCCGCATTCCCTCGCGGCTGCCTCTGCCGGGCCGCAGCATGGATGTGACGAATTCCGCCGAGATGCTGCCGCCCACCAGCGCGAGAACCCGTTGGAGGCTCTCTTCCGCCGGTCCGTGCGAACCGCAGCCCGCCGCGGTGGCATGCGCCAGATGCAGCGGTCTTCCTTTTGACAGAGCCGCCATTCGTTCGGCATGTTCGGGATCCTGCGTGTGGGACATGTAGACCAGGTTCGCGCGCGCTGTCAGATCGAACAGGCGCTCGATGCTTTCGTCGGGCATGATGAAATGCCCCATGTGATCCTTGATGCCGACAGTAAGCGCCGCCGTTGTGTTGGTGATCGCGTTGCGCGTCATCTTCAGGGACATTGTCTCAAAGTCAAGCTCGCCGCGGAACATCCGCACCAGCTCTTCCTGAGAAAGTTGGGTCGCCAGCACGTTCGCGCCGCCGAGATACACGCCGAGATTGATCGGTACGCCGCGGTCAACCTCCGCGCCCAACAGTGCCGGTGCCATGAAGGTGTTGCCCGCGCCCGGGGAAAGGGCCATCGTCACGCCGTCCTGCGCCGCGCCGACAATCGGGTCGGTGCTGACCTCAAACAAATCGCCGAGATGCAGGTGCATGTCAATCAGACCCGGCCAGACGAGAAGTCCCTCGCAGTTGATGACGTCTTCGCCCCATTCCGGTCGGAGATTCTCCCCGATTCCCGCGATCATGCCGGACACAATTCGGATATCCCGAACCGCGTGGACGGCGTTGACGGGGTCAATGACGAAGCCGTTTTTCAGAAGCAGGTGGTTTTCTTCTCTCTGTCCGGCCGACGCGTATGTCATCTGATTTTGCAACACGCCCGCAAGGGTGTCTGCTTTTCCGAATGTCGTTTGGTACATCGGCCGTGCTCCCGTTTTGGTGATTTTGATGCTTTTCGCAGCAGCGTTCGCTCGTTTCGCTTTATTTCGCTTTATTATAACCAAAGGGATGTAAACCGTCTATGTGCAATTAGGATAAATTGTACGCAAAAAATTGTCCGATTCGGACAATTTTCTTTTCCCTGTTCCGCGTGGATTTACAGCCGGTCGCTGCGCATGGCATCCAGCTTCAGGGCGATTTCTATATTCAGTTTCTCGTCCGCGTCGTCCAATCGTTTGCCCAAAACCTCGCAGATTCGGCGGTAGCGGTATTTCATGGAATTGTAGTGGATATAAAGCTGCTCCGACGCCTTTTTCAGATTCCATTCACAGTTCACGACGGTTTGCAGCGTCTGTAAAAGATTGGTGCCGTGGGCCTCGTCATAAGTCCGGAGCTTTTGGATATACTCCGCGCACAGTTCGCGCGCTTCCTCGCTTTTGCTCATGCGCGAAAGCAGCTTGATAATGCCAAGCTCGTCATAGAATGTGACGCAGTCGTGTTTCCCCTGTTCAAGCGCGATGCTGATGGCTTTGGACGCCTCGTGGTAGCTCTCGGAGACCTCATAAAAATCGTTTTTGTAGGTGCCGACGCCGATGGTCATCGTCTGGCCCATCGCCTCCCGGACCGTCTGCCGGACCTGTTCAAATACCGCGCGGCACCGCGCCGCGAGGGCCGCGCGGCCGCTGTCCGGTGTGGATATTGCCAGCATGACCTGGTCGCTCGCCCAGCGGTACACACTCAACGGGAAGGTCTTTCTGACGATGTCGGCGGAAATCCGCGTGATTCTATCCATCATGTCCGCGAGCGACTTCCCGCGTTCCCGGTCGAGGCTCTCCGTATAATGCGCCTTCATGTCGTCGACGCTCAGAATGACCGCGTAACCGCCGTCCGTAAAGTTCCAGCCGTAGATCCTGGCGCGGTTGGCAATCTCCTCGCGCGTCCGGAAGTTGGCCTTCAGCAGGTCCTCCACAAAATGCTCGCGGTAGTCGCCCTCGATTCTGCGCTCGGCCAGCAGCTTCTGCACCTTGATGATCAGCACCACGCTTGCCTGTTCGACAGTGATCTGGCTGTAATTTTCCATCCCGGTCTGCGGATCGCCGCGTTTCTCGCCGAAAAACAGATAGCCGTAAAGCTCGCCGCTGGTCTTGATCGGGTAGCTTGGATACTTCGCGATCAGCTTTTCCACGGACTGTCCCCGTCGTACGATGGCCTGCGCGGCTGTTTGCAGGGGATCGTCCGGATTCTCTTCCGAAAAATAAGCACGGTGGAAATTCACGTCAAAATATACCGCGCTGCGGGAAATATACTGTTCGAGCATTTGCAGGATTTCCGCGATGCTCCGCTCTTCGATTGCCATATGGATAAACTCGCGGTGCACGTTTTCAGCGTAAATCATCTCCCGGCTCTTGCGGTTGACGACTTCCTGCAAAACGGGATTGATGACCTCCGTGAAGGCAAACTCCAAAGGGATGATC
>CAVCBG010000233.1:0-3323 GCA_963600285.1 Anaerovoracaceae bacterium | reverse complement strand
GACGCCCTCCGCGATGATCTCGGTCTCTCCGGCGTCGACGAAGATCTTCATCAGCTTTTCGAAAAATCAAGACATTTCCGAAAAAACAGGCATAAGCCCTCATCCCTGCTTACGGAGGCGTCCGTAGAGCAGGAGTGAAGCGGTCATCGGAGAATACGCTCGAAGATACGCCGGAGTTCCATAGTATAATTTCAAGCATGATGGAATTACTTCTCGCAATGCTTCGCGGTCTGACCGCGTTTCTCGTTGCCAACGGCATGTCGGTGATCCTGCCCGCCGGCGAATTGGGCTTCCGCCGTATGCAGCCGATGTCCTGGATCTGGATCGCGGCTTTCGCGGCGGTTTGGGCCGCGCTGCGTTGGGCGCATAAGGTTCACACCGGGCGGAAGCAGGCATTCGTCTTCGCGGTGTTCTGCACGCTGACGACGCTGGTCGGCTATTACTTCAAGACCTGGAAAAGCTTCCGCGCCGTCTGTTCGGGGCCGGGCTCGTATTTCAATTACGGCTGCCACTTCCTCGCGGTCTTCGTTGTGAGCGGATGCGCGGCGCTGGCGGTTCTCGCGTACGCGTCCCGCGTTGAATCCGCGCCGAAAGAGCTGCCCCGCGGACGGAAGACGTTGATCTTCATCGGCGTTTTTGCCCTGCTGCTCGTCTGCTGGCTGCCGTGGTTCCTTTATCAATATCCCGGCAACCTGAGCCCGGATTCCTACAATCAGATCGGTCAAGCCGTGGGCAAAACCGACCTCAGCAACAATCACCCGGTCCTGCATACGCTGTGGATCCGGCTGCTGATCACGATCGGCGGGAGCGAACAGGCGGGGACCGCGCTGTATTCGATCACCCAGCTGCTGCTGATGGCGTCGGTATTCGCCCTCTGCGTACTGTTCATCTATACCCGGACGGGCAGCGTCAAGGCGGCGGGGTTGACACTGCTTTACTTCGCGTTCTACCCGGTGCATCCGATTTACGGCATGACGATGTGGAAGGACATTCCGTTCTCGATCTGTCTGCTGCTGATCACAATGATTCTCGTCCGCGTGACCGAAGAACAGCGCCCGCGGGATATCCGCCTCTTGGCGGGATTGTGCCTGCTGCTCTGTCTGCTGCGGCATAACGGCATCCTGATCTTCGTCCCGGTGCTGATTTATATGCTCTGCCGATATCAAGAAAGCCGCCGCGTGATCCTGACCGCCGGACTGACGGCGCTCGGATGCTTCGCGTTGATCGAGCTCGTCCTGATCCCGGCCTGCGGCGTGAAGGCCGGACGCGGTTCGGAGGGCTTCTCCATCCCGCTCCAGCAGGTCGCCTACACGGTCCGTACGCACTTGGACGAGATTCCCGAAGAGGATCTGGAGACGGTCCGCTATTATTTCGGCGGGAAGAATGTTTGGGAAATCTACCGCTCGCACATCTCCGACCCGGTGAAGGCAGCCTTCGCTGAGGACCGTTTCAACGCGGATCCGATGCCGTTCGTCCGCTTGTGGTGGGACCTCGGCATGAAATACCCAAAGAATTATCTGGAGTCGTTCCTCGCCGGCTGCTACGGCTATTACGCGCCGGAAGCCGAATACACGGTCTTTTCTCACGGAGGGAGCGGCTCGATTCAATTGCCCGGCATGAGCGCGCTTGAGACCTTCTTGACGGAGCTGCGCTATCATTCCATCCCCGTGATCTCCTGGATCTTCAACCCGGGCGCCTGCTGCTGGCTGTGCCTGTTGGCGCTGCTCATCACCTGGCTGCGGAAACGTCCGCTGCTGCCGCACCTCCCGGTGCTCATCCTCTGGATCATGATGGTCGGCTCGCCGGTGTTCTGCGAATTCCGCTACGTCTACGGCGCCTTTCTCTGCCTCCCGCTGCTGCTGAGCTTGGGATTGGCGTAAAGCATACGACATAAATGAACAGCCCCCGATGCCGAATATCGGGGGCTGTTTTCATTATAAGGAAGATGCCGTCACTCTTCTTTCCACGAGAGGAGTTTCTCTTTATTCGCCTTAAAGTACAGCAGGCCGACCGTGTCCGCGAGGATCCAGCCGATGGGGACGGACCACCAGATGCCGGTGACGCCGAACGCGGGCACCGCCGAGAGCAGGTACGCGAGCGCCACGCGGGTGCCCAGGGAGATGACCGTCAGGACGACGCTCATGCCCGGCTTGCCGAGCGCGCGGTACAGGCCGTAGAGCAGGAAGAGCAGCCCGATGCCGAAGTAAAACGCGCCCTCGATCCGCAGATAGCGGACGCCCTCCGCGATGATCTCGGTCTCTCCGGCGTCGACGAAGATCTTCATCAGCGGCTCGGCGAATATGAATACCAGCGCCGAGATGAGCACGCCGAAGCCCATCGAAATACGCATCGCGCTCTTCAGCCCGGAGCGGATCCGCGAGCGCTCTTTGGCACCGTAATTCTGCGCGATGAAGGTCGAGAAGGCGTTGCCGAAGTCCTGCACCGGCATGTAAGCGAAGGCGTCGATCTTCACACCCGCGGCGAAGGCTGCCATCACGACGGTGCCGAAGCTGTTGACGAGGCCCTGCACCATCAGAATGCCGAGATTCATGACGGACTGCTGCACGCAGGTCAGCGTGGAGAATGAAATCACCTCGCGGACGCGTTCCCGCCGCAGGCAGCGGATATTCTTGACCGCGCGGGACTCCGGATAGCGGAGCAGGGTATAAACGGCGATGCCGATCCCCGAGAAGAATTGGGCAATGACGGTCGCCTCCGCGGCGCCGGCAACGCCCCGCTTCAGCCCGAGCACGAACCAAAGGTCGAGGCCGATATTCATGACGGACGAAACCGCCAGGAAGATCATCGGAATGACGGAGTTGCCGATTGCCCGCAGGAAGGCGGCGAAGTAGTTATAAAGGAAGATCGCCGGGATCCCCATGAAGATGACGAAGAGATACGCCCGCATGTCGCCCCAGACCTCATCCGGGACGCGGAGGAACGTCCGCAGTCCGTCCAGGCAGACGTACGAGAGGACGTTCAGCAGCACGGAGACAGCCGCGATAAAGAAGAACGACGCGCAGATATTCTCGTGGAGCGCCTTCTCGTCCCGCTGTCCGAAACGCATCGAGAACAGCGCCCCGCTCCCCATGCACAGTCCGAGGATGATGGAGGTCAGGAAGGTCATCAGCGTAAAAGAAGACCCGACCGCCGCGAGCGCGTTCGCCCCGAGGAACTGCCCGACGATCAACGTGTCGGCGATGTTGTAGCACTGCTGCAGCAGATCCCCCAAAATCAGCGGGATGGCAAACAGCAGCATGGACTTGACGACCGGTCCCTTGGTTAAATCACGATTCAAAATTCGCCTCCGAAGCGTAAGTTAT
>CAVCBG010000232.1:0-3327 GCA_963600285.1 Anaerovoracaceae bacterium | reverse complement strand
GTTTCCAGCGAAGCCTCATCAACACGGCCGAAGACGGAGTAGTTCGCGTTCAGGGTCTCGAGCTTGGAGGCGACTTTCGCGTTCAGGGTCTCCTCGTCCATGGACGGATCGGATTCGGAATAGGTCTTGCGGAAGTATTCGGCGGCGTCCTGGGTGATGACGAACTGCTGGCTGTTGGTGTTCGCGCCGGAGTTGGCCATGAAGACGGCACCCGGTTCATTGAAGGCGTCGGAGTTCAGGTTCTCGTCGGCGAGGGTATAGCCGGCGATGGCGGTGCCGGTGTTGGAGGGGTCGCCGGTCTGGGCGGTGAAGCCTTCGACGACGTTGCGGAACGGATTGCCGTTATAGCGGCCGCCCTGCGCGAGCTCAATGAAGTTGCTGACGAGGTTCGGGGCCTTGTCGGCGAACAGATTGATGATGATCTCGCCTTCGGTGGTGTCGAGGATGGCGCGGTATTCCTTGCCTTCTTCAACCGCGACGGTCGGGCAGACGCCGTAATAATCGCGCTGGTTATTCAGGACGCCGAGATAGGATTCGAGGTCCATGTAGTTGCCGACTTCGTAGAAGTTCGCGAAGAAGGTCGGGGTACCGCCGACGAGGTTGGTGGCAGCGACTTTGTCAAAAGCGCCGTCAACGTCGGCACGGATCTCTTCGGATTCGTAATCGGTCACCCACTGATCGAAGTCCAGGCCTTCGATCCCGGCGGCGATGTTCTCGCGGAGCCAGGCGTCAAAGGCATCGAGGCTCTCGAGGTCGGTCCAATCATTCTGTTTGGAATAGAGGAACTCTTCGGCTTCGAAGAACAGACCCTGCTTGCCGGCGGCGTCCGCGGCGTAAGCGGCCATCGGGGCCTTCTCATGGAAGCTGAGCGGGAAGTGGCGGTAGACGTAGCGGACTTCATCCGGGTGCGCCTTCTGGAACTCAAGGGCGAGGAGGCCGGCGGAAGAGCAGTACGGGCACTGGAAGTCGGCGTATTCGATCAGGGTCATGACGGCGTTTTCCGGGCCGATCACGTAATCGTCTTCGGAGACGTCCCCGAGGACGGCTTTGTTTTCTTCATTTTCAAACTGAGGGGCGACGAGTTCGCAGGCAATCGGTTCATTGTCCTTGAATTCGGCTTCCAAAACGGTCCATTCACCGTCGGCAAAGGCGGCGCCGCATACGCACAGGGTAAGCAGGACCGAAAGGATCACGGTTAATTTTTTCATGGTAAGGTTCCTTCCTTTTGTAGTCTGATTCAATTTTATCTTAAGATTCGCCCGCAAACGAATTTCTTACATAAAGCACAGGAAACCCGTCTTCGGACTTACGCGCGGATCACGCCGCCTCCGAGAACGATCCCGCCGTCATAGAGGACGGCCGACTGCCCGGGGGTGACGGCGCGCTGGCCTTCGTCGAATCGGATCACGGCATTGCCTTCACCGTCGGGGAGGACCTCGGCGGGCTGCTCCGTGTGGCGGGAGCGGATGCGGACTTCGCAGCGGATCGGCTTCGTGAACGGCTCTCCCGAACTCAGACGGAATTCACCGACGCGAAGTTCCCGGCGGAAGAGGGCGTCATTCGGTCCGAGGATAACGCGGTTCGCCGCCGCGTCGATGCCGCAGACGTACATGGGGACGCCGAACGCCATCCCCAAGCCGCGCCGCTGGCCGACGGTATAGTGGATGATGCCCTGATGTTTCCCGAGGACGTTCCCGTCGGTGTCAACGAATTCGCCGGGCGCGGTGCCGGCGTTCCCGCCGTACTGCCGCACCACGGAGGCGTAATCACCGTCCGGGACGAAGCAGACGTCTTGGCTGTCGGATTTCTTCGCCGTGACGAGTCCCGCCTCCGCCGCGAGCGCCCTTGCCTCGGGCTTGGTGTACTCCCCGAGCGGGAAGACGATCCGCCGCAGCTGTTCCTGAGAGAGGGAGTAGAGGAAATAACTCTGGTCCTTGCTCTCGTCGACCGCTTTCTTCAGGCGGAAATACCCGTCGGCGCAGCGCTCGATCCGGGCGTAATGTCCCGTCGCGATGACGTCGCAGCCGAGGCTGTCGGCGAAGTCCATCAGGCGGCCGAACTTCATGACCCGGTTGCAGCGGACGCAGGGATTCGGCGTCTCGCCGTTCTCGTACGCGCGGACGAAATCGAGGATGATCTCCTCGCGGAAGGCGTCCCGCAGGTCGAGGACGTGGAACGGAATGCCGACATTCTCCGCCACGAGACGGGCGTCGTTGACAGCAGCATCCACGCCGGCGTGGTCATGCAGGAGCATGATGCAGCCTTCGCAGTCGTATCCGCGGTCCTTGAGGATCTTCGCCGCGGTGCTGGAGTCGACGCCGCCGCTCATGGCGATGAGGGCTTTCATAAGGCCTTGATCAGCTCCGGAAGCATCGGCTCGAACTTCACGCCGTACCAATGATCCGCGTCGTCGATGGTGTTTTCCATGCAGACGACGACGAAGTCCGCGGCGATCTTGGCGGCTTCGTACGCGGAGTGGCCGCGCATCATCGCGCCGGTGAAGGCGGAGGCGAAGACGTCGCCGGTGCCGTGGCAGTTCTTGGAGAGGCGGCGGTGTTCGTAGTAATGCTCGATGCCGTTCTCATAAACCGCGACGCCGGTGCGGTCCGGGGCATAGCTGACGCCGGTCAGGACGACCGTCTTCGGGCCCATGGCGGCGAGCTTCTTCTCGAGGCCGAGGATGTATTGGCGGCCGTATTCTTCCTGATATTCCGAGCCGGTGACGAGGCAGGCTTCGGTGATGTTCGGGAGGATAATATCCGCCGCGGAGCAGAGTTCGCCCATGGTCTTGGCGAAGGCGTCATCAAAGCCGGCGTAGAGCTTGCCGTTGTCCGCCATGGCCGGGTCGACAATGCGGAGGGCGCCGTCTTTGCCGCAGGTGTCGAAGATATCCTTGACGTAGGCGATCTGCTTCGCGGAGCCGAGGTAGCCGGTGTAGAAGGCGTCGAATTTGATATTCTGCTTCATCCACTCCTCGCGGATCAAGGGCATGTCGTCCGTCAGGTCGCGGAAAGTCCAGCTCGTGAACCCGCCGGTGTGGTTCGAGAGCACAGCGGAGGGGAGGATGGCGGTTTCGACTCCGCAGGCGGAGATGATGGGGAGGGCAGCGGTCAATGAACACTGACCGACGCATGAGATGTCTTGGATGGTGAGGATCAGTTTGTTATCCATGAATATGTCTCCTTTATTGATATAAGAAAAAACCCGAATCGGTCCGATCCGGGTCAAGTGGGCGCAGAGGGACTCGAACCCCCGAACCTCTTGTGTGTGATACAAGCGCTCTAACCAGCTGAGCTATGCGCCCAAACACATTGTCATTATACCAAA
>CAVCBG010000231.1:0-3331 GCA_963600285.1 Anaerovoracaceae bacterium | reverse complement strand
CTCGGAAAACCCCTTGGGTGGATCATGTACGTCCTTTACAATCTCGTGAAGAACTACGGCGTCACGATTATTTTGTTCACATTGGTCTCGAAGATCATTCTGCTGCCGATTTCGCTGCTGGTGCAGAAGAACTCGATCAAGATGGTGAAGCTGCAGCCGGAGATCGACGAGATCAAGAAGCTCTACGACGGCGACAAGGAACGCATTTCCGAGGAGCAGTATAAGCTCTTCGAGCGCGAGGGATACAACCCCGGCATCGGCTGCCTGCCGACCGCCATTCAGATCCCGATCGTCCTCGGCTTGATCCAGGTCATCTACCATCCGCTTCAGCACCTTTTCCGTGTAGCGAAAGAAGCCGCGGAGTCGCTCATCACCCTCGCGGGTGAAGCCCTCGGCACGCCGCTCACCGGCAGCTCCGCCGAGCTGCAGGTCATCGAAGCCGTTCAAAACGGCGGCGCCGCGGACGCGGTGCGTAATTCCGGGCTGCTCTCCGCGGAGACCTTCGAGAAGATCAAGGCCATGAACCTCGACTTCCTCGGCATTCATCTCGCCGAGATCCCGTCCTTCGAACGTCCCGGCGCGACGCTGCTCATCCCCTTCATCGCGGGCCTGAGCGCGCTGGCGCTGTGCGTTTATCAGGAACACAAGAACGTGCTGCAGCGTGAGCAGAGCAAGCTGGAGCAGTGGGGCATGACGATCTTCCTCGTTCTCTTCTCCCTCTACTTCACCTTCATCGTCCCCGCCGGCGTCGGGCTTTACTGGATCTGCTCGAACCTGATGGCAATCGTTCAACTCGCGATCCTGAATAAGATTTACGCGCCGGAGAAATACATCGACTACGCCGCCCGCGCCGAGGCGAAGGCCAAGGAAGCGGACAACAGCGAAGAGGCGAAAGCCCGCCGCGAAGTGGAACGGCAGCTCAACCTGCGTGAACGCGACGACCGCAACCGCTTCATGGACACGAAAAATAAGCTCGTCGTCTTCTATTCCGAGAAGGACGGCTTCTATAACTACTACGCCGAAATCCTGGATTACCTGCTCCATCACACGAAGCTCGTCGTCCATTACGTCACCGGCGACCCGAACGACCGCGTCTTCAACATGAACGAGCCGAACCTCGTCCCCTATTACGTCAGCGATAAGAACCTCGGCACCTTCTTCGCCCAGTTGGATGTACCGATCGTCGTCATGACCATGCCCGACCTGCAGACCTACCACATCAAGCGCTCCGTCGTCCGCCGCGACATTGAATACATTTACGTCTTCCACGCGCTGATGAGCACCACGATGGCCTACCGCAAGGCCGCGTTCGACCATTTCGACACCATCTTCTGCGTCGGTCCTTACCAGGTGCGCGAGATCCGCGAGACAGAGGAGAAATACAAACTGAAGCCGAAGAAGCTGATTGAGCACGGCTACGGCCAGCTTGACCGCCTGCTGCGCGATCACGCCGATATGTCCGTCACGGAACACGAGACGCCGATGATCCTCATCGCTCCGTCCCATCAGCCGGGCAACATTATGGAATCCTGCGTCGAGACCCTGATCGACCGCCTCTATGAAGCCGGGTACAAAGTCATCGTCCGCCCGCATCCGCAGTTCGTGAAGCGCAATCCGGAGTTCATGCCCGCGCTGGAGGCGAAATACGCCGACAAGACCGGTGAACGGCTCGTCTTCGAGACGAACTTCTCCTCGCACGAGTCCATTTACACCGCGGACCTGCTCATCACCGACTGGTCCGGCACGGCGTTCGAGTACAGCTTCGTGACCAAACGGCCGACGCTCTTCATCAACACGCCGATGAAGGTCATCAACCCGGAATACGATACCTACGAAAACAAGCCGATGGAGATCACCTTCCGTCACGCCTGCGGCATTTCGATTGATCCCGATGAAGTTGAGAACATTAACGAACACGTGAAGGAAGTCTTCGCTGAACAGGATAATTATTCAGCTAAAATCGAAGCCTTCCTTAACGAAAATGTTTACAATATTGGCACTTCCGGCAAGAACGGTGGGAAGTATATTTTGGATGCGTTGAGGAAAAAATAGGCAATAGGCAATAGGCAATAACACTGCCACTGTCGGTTGCCCATAGAGCGGAAGGAGATATTTTGAGTTCAGAGGCGATTCGAGGTTTTCGGGATCTTAAGGTCTGGCAAAAGTCAATGGATTTGGTCGCGGAAATCTACAGCTTATTGAAATTTCTTCCTCGCGAAGAAATCTATGCGCTTTCCGATCAAATGAAACGCGCCGCTATTTCTATTCCTTCGAATATCGCGGAAGGCTATGGCAGGTACGCAACCAAAGATTATGTCAGATTTCTTAGTATTGCCCGCGGTTCAAAACTCGAATTGGAAACTCAACTGGAAATTTGTATTATGCTAAAATATCTGCAAAGATCGCAAACTCAAAATGCTTTCGTACTTTGTTCTGAAGTCGGAAAAATGTTGAATTCGATCATTGCAAGTATAAATCAAAATCAATAGACAGGAGAAATCAGGTAATTCAAACGCAACTATAAGGGAATTAATGTACTCAATCGTCATTGCCTTCCCCAATTGCCTTATACTAATAACTGCAGACATTGCCTATTGCCTATTGCCTATTGCCTCTACATAAAAGGAGAATAAAAACCATGTCTTCACTTATCATTGCTATCGCTGTTGCATTATTTGCCTCTTTTAAGCCTGCCGGCGCTTATATCGATCCGGCGACTACTTCTTACGTACTGGAGCTCATCATCGGCGCTGTCGTTGTCGGCGGCGCGGCGTTCGGGTATTACTGGCGCAAGATCAAGAACAAGGTCAAGAAGACCGACGACACCCAGCAATCCGGCCCGTCCGTGGAGGATCAGCTGAAGTCGGATGACGACGACGAGGATTGATCGTCTTGCCGTATGACGCGGCGGAAAGGTTGAAAAATGGATAAAATTCTCGGCTTCTTCCGCGGGAAGCGGACATTCCCGCAGCGGTTGAAAATGGCGGCGCTGCCTTGCTTGGCGCTGTCGTTTACGCTGCTCTTTTTCGGCCCGCTGGACCTCGCGTATCTCAGCCGTGAATACGTGACCTGGACCGCGTTTGACATCTTTCTGCCCATTCTCGGCATTTGGGCGGCCGTATTCGTCTGCCTGTGGCTGTTCACCTCCGCCATCGGAGGAAAAGCGCACGCCGTCCTTGTCTCCCTGTGGACAGGGATCGCCGCCGCGATGTACATCCAAGGCGCCTTCCTGAATCCCGACCTCGGCACGCTTGACGGACACACCATCGACTGGACTTCCTACCAGGATCCAATGATCAAAGGCGTCCTCATCTGGCTCGTGATTCTGTTG
>CAVCBG010000230.1:0-3336 GCA_963600285.1 Anaerovoracaceae bacterium | reverse complement strand
GTCATGAGGAAATAGCGTCCCGTCTCGAAGCGGAACAGCGGCTGATTGGAGAAGTCCGCGCGGAAGACGGCTTGCAGCGCGCGGACCGCGCCGAGCGGGTCATGCCCGGCGGCGTTGATGACCGGCGGATAGTTCCCGGTCGAAAGCACGCCGACGATCAGCGTCGGAATCACGCCGCGGATGTTCTTCCCGGCGACGAAATGTACCAGCCAAAGTAAGCACAGGCACGGGCCCGCGCTTCTCGTGAGCCCCGCGAACATCCCGGTGTCGGGCATCCCCGCGAGCGTCAGCCAGATCAGCGCGGTCATCGGGGAGAGAATTCCATTCAGGCGCAGGATCAGCAAGCCGCTCGCGAACAGCAGCAGGTACATCACCGCGGACGCGCAGACCGCGGCGTAAGTGCCGATGCCGAGGAGCTTCACGAAGAGCAGATTGACCGGGAGGTCGATGATCCCGCAGCGCCAACTCAACAGCGAAGCCTCGCCGCTCAGGATGCGCGAGGCGTAAAGTACGCGCTCGGCGGAGACATCCGTCAGCGGCAGCTTCAATGCCTGCGTGAAGATGTACGCCGCGTAAATCGCGAAGAGCGCCGCGGCGGTGATTGCTTTGAGGAGACGGGACTTCTTCATTGGCTTACTTGATCCGTTGGAAGTTGATCATGATCAGGGATTTCGAGCAGTCGGAGCTGGGTTTGAAATAGACCTTCTCCGAAGCCTGGGCGCGGTTGGAATCCAGGACCTGGATCCAGACCGGTTTATCGAAGGCCTGCACCGGGCGGGCGAGGGTGATCTCATAACCGGAGGTGCCGTATCCCGGGAAGAGGCCGGAGAGCGTCTCGGTCAATGTACCGTCCGCGTAACCGACCTGAACATAATAGCCGACCTGCGGCTCCCCGCGCTTATCAACCAGCACACCGGCCACGCCCATCCAGCTGCAGCCGTTGTTCGGGTAAACCTCCTCGGCGTCGAAGGTGGCGATATTGCCGTAAAGCTCAAACCACACATCGCTGATCGGGGAGTTCGATCCCTCGAGAGCGTGCTTAGCCGTCATGGTCGCTTCCGCCTGGGCGAGCAGCTCCGCCGCGGAGCCCTCCACCGTTTTGCGGGGGCGCAGCTTCGGCGTCGGCGAAACCGTCGGCGTGGGGCTGACGGTCGGTGTCGGCGTTTCGGACGGGGCGGTGGTTGATGTGGGAGTCGGGCTGAGCGTCGGCGTTGCGGTTGCCGTGCGGAAGAGGACCTCCTGCGTCAGTTCAAAGGCGTAGGTCGGATCCTGTCCGGGGTTGTAAACGCGGTTGATGTTCTCCATGATCGCGGAGCGCAGGAACCACACCGCGGCGATGATAATTGCCGCCGTGAGGGCGATGAGAACATATTTGAAAACCCGCTCGCGCTGCTTCCGCTTCTTTCTGCGGGCGCGGCTCATCGCCAGCGGATCATCGTCGACGCGTTTCCCGGCCATGGATCAGAGAATTTCAACAGACGCGCCGGCGCGGTATTCTTCAAGCCATTCGGCAAGCGCCTGCCGCTGGGCGATCTGCTTGACCTGCATATCCATCTCGCGGCCGGTCTGCTTCTCGGCGACATAGAAAAGGTTATAGGAGCGGTTGATCTCCATGATGTCGGTATGCTCGCCGGCGTTCATGCCGAAGAGGCGGTCCTCAAGGTCCTGATCCAGCAGCACGCCGCGGGGGAACCAGCTCATGTCGCCGCCGGTCACGGAATCGTATTCCTCGGCGAGGTCGATGAAGGAGAGCCCCATATCCAGACGGGAGAGCACTTCCGTCAGGTCGGAGCGGTCATCGGATTGAATGCGGTAGACGTGAATCTGCTCGACGTTCGCGAGCTTCTCGGCAAAAATCACGGAGCGCATCTTCGACGCGGCCAGTTCACGTTCCAGCGCGCGGCGGAAGCTTTCCTCGGTGTAATGGTTCTTATCCCGCCATTCACGCAGCTTGTCGTCGCCGCCCATCTCTTCGCTGAGCTCACGGACGCGGCTGTCAAGCTCCTCGTCGGAGGGGCGCAGTCCGCGTTCATCGGCTGCCGCGAGGAACAGGGTCTCGTCGATCAGTTCATTCAACGCCTCTTCACGCAGCGCGTCGTCGGCGGGGACTTCCTCACCGAGCGTCTCATACGCTTCGCGCAGCTGCTGTTTCTTCAGGTCCACGTCGTCATTCCAAATGTAGAGACCGTTGACCACCGCGGAGGACGGCGGGGGCGTCATTGTCGGCGTAGGCTCCGGTGTTTCCGTAGCGGGCATTTCGGTCGCGGTAGGCTCCGTCTTTCCGGGCAGGCCGGAACAGGCGGTGAGGATCAATACAGTCAACAGCATTAAGATGAACAGGCGCTTTTTCATGGTCTTAATTTTATCACCATTATCCGCACGGCTTACGGAATGCGGCATTTTAGGATAGAATAAAAGGAAACCGAAAACGAAGGAAGAACAAGATTTTATGAAGAGAAATAAAATTTTACTCCTTGCCGCCGCGCTGCTCGCGCTCGTTGCCGCCGCGGCGATGGCGCCCCGCCCGGAGCTGACCATTGACGAACAGAATGCCGTCGTCGAAGCCGCCGCGCAAACTCTGGCCGCCGATCCCGACTTTATGGCGACCGTCTCCGCGAATGTGGAACAGGACATCATCGACCGCCTGAACGCCGCCGGATATTTCGGCGTCGCGGGCGCTCTTGCCGCCGGGAATGAATCCGCCGAGACCGCCGAGCCGACCCCGACTCCGACCGCCACGCCGCTGCCGGAGACCGCTGTTGAGACCGTCGAGGAAACCGCCGCGGATACGGATGCCGAAGTTGAAGTTACCGAAGAAGCTGCCGCGGACGCCTCCGCGACCGTTGAGCCCACCGCTGAACGCGAGTACGACGACGCGATTGACTATTGGGAAGGCGCCGTGCTGCAGGAGGACGGAACTTACCGCGGCCTGCATGCCAAGTTCGTGAATTCATACGCCTACACCCTGGGCGGCGATGACGGCAGCGAGAAGGAATTCAAGACCGAATACACGCCGAATGTCCGCTTCAATATCGACGTCGTCTTCGAGAATGACGGTTCCGTCGTCTGGCCGGCGCACATTGAGATGCGCCACGTCGGCAACATCGGCGAATACACCGGCCACGCCGAATCCATCTACATCGACCGCACCTACGACCCGGTGAAGCCCGGCGACAAAGTCGGCTTCTCCGTCTCCTGCTACGGCAGCGAGAACCTGGGCTGGACCACGTTCTACTTCAAGCTCTACGACGCCGACTCCGGCTCCGTCATTGAAGGCGGCGAAGGGTCCTTCACCTACCACGCCATCTGACAAACGTCCCGAAAACGTATTACAGG
>CAVCBG010000229.1:0-3336 GCA_963600285.1 Anaerovoracaceae bacterium | reverse complement strand
GCAAAAGAGATTTCACGAAATTCCATCAATTTCTTGCATTATTCAAGGAGTGTGCTAAAATAATAAACGTTCGAGGGAACAGAGAGTTCCGAAGAGCAGACGGCCCATTAGCTCAATTGGCAGAGCAGCTGACTCTTAATCAGCGTGTTCGGGGTTCAAGTCCCCGATGGGTCACAAAAAAAACCGCTTTTCAGCGGTTTTTTTGTTTTCCTCAATCTCAGCAGTCGGCCATCGTCTTCCCTTCGCCCACCAGCCCGGCAAAATCCTCGCGGAACTTCACCACGGCGGCGTCAATGGCGGGATTCTTGACGAAGCCTTCGATCAGGTCCGGCGCGACGGTGACGGCCTTGACGCCGTACTTCACCAGCTCGAGGACCTGCTGCGAGTTCTTGAAGCTCGCCGCCAGCAGGCCGCTGTGGGTCATGCCGTTGTTCACGATGGCGTCATGAATGCTCTTCGCCACGCCGACACCGTCGAAGCCCATGTTGTCGATGCGGTTGACGTACGGCGCGATGTATTCGGCGCCGATCTGGGCGGCGAGGATGCCCTGCATCGGGGTGTAAACAGCCGTGCCGATGAAGCGGATCCCCCGCGCGGCGAGCATCTTCATCGCCTTGAAGCCCTGAGGAACGCAGGGGACTTTGATCAAGGTCTCGATGCCGGTTCGGTCAATAATGGTCTCCGCCTCGCGCAGCATCCCGTCCGCGTCATCGGAAACGACCTGGACGAAGAGCTCCCCCTTCGACCCGATCACTTCGCGGATCTCGCCGAGGACTTCGTAAGGCTTCCGCCCGGTGGAGGCGAGGATGGACGGATTCGTGGAGACGCCGTCGATGGGGTAGAGTTCATAAACCCGGCGGATTTTTTCAATATTGGCATCATCTATGCATAATTTCATAAGGGCGGACCTCTGTGAATGGATTTGGATAGCTTCTTTAAATCCCTTTATATTCCGCATTCGGAATTTCGTCAAGGATTCCTCCGCGGAACAGAGTTCAGAACAAAAATGTGATTTTTGTCATGTTTTCATTGCATAATATCACACAAAAATCAAGCTGTCTACTCAATTCTGAGGGGATACTGTATAATTATCAGCGAATTTTCAGACTGTGTTTTCAAACAATAGGTCTGCGGCAAAAATCAGTCGGTTTTGGAGGAATGCCATGTTAGGACTGTTCGGAAAGAAGAATGAAATCATCGCGGCCCCGATTGCCGGTGAAGTTGTTGAAAGCGCCCAGGTGCCGGATCCGACTTTCGCCGAGGAAATGCTCGGCCCCGCGATCGCGATCAAGCCGTCCGAAGGCAAAGTTTACTCCCCGGTCGACGGAACGATCACAATGATCGCCGACACCGGCCATGCCATTGCCCTCACCAGCGACAAAGGCACGGAGCTGCTGATCCACATCGGGATTGACACCGTCACCCTCAAGGGCGGGCCCTTCACCATCCTCGCGAAGGATGAGCAGAAGGTCAAGGTCGGCGACCTGCTGATGGAGTTCGACATCAAGGCCATCACCGACGCCGGGCTCTGCGCCATCAGCCCCGTCATCGTCACGAACGGCATGGACTTCAAGGAAGTCATCCGCCACACCGGTCAGACTGTCAAGGCCGGCGACGCCGTGATGGAGATCAAACGTTAACAACCTTGTTCCTTGGTTGGAATAAGGATTTTTAGAAGGAGTGTAGATATGAAAAACATTCAAAAACTTGGTAAAGCATTGATGCTGCCGGTTGCCTGTTTGCCGATCTGTGGTCTGCTTATGGGTATTGGCTACTTCCTCTGCCCTTCCACCATGCAGGGCGGTGATGTAGTTGGCGTCGCTCAGCAGATCGGTTTCTTCCTTGTGAAGGCCGGTTCTTCCCTGATCGATAACATTGCTCTTCTGTTCGTCATCGGTGTCGGTGTCGGTCTTGCCGATAAGAACGATGGTACTGCCGGCTTGGCTGCCCTCGCTTCCTGGCTCATGATCACCACCCTGCTCAGCACCGGTACCGTCGGCACCCTGTTCCCGAACATGATTGCTGACCCGAACAAGAACATTGCTTTCAGCAAGATCCAGAACCCGTTCATCGGTATTCTCGCCGGTGTCATCGGCGCCCTCTGCTACAACAAGTTCAAGGGCACGAAACTCCCCGACTGGCTCGCCTTCTTCTCCGGCAAGCGCTGCGTCGCGATCATCGCGGGTGTCGTCTCCATCCTGGTTTCCGTCATCCTGCTTGTTGTCTGGCCGCTGATCTTCACGGTCCTCATTTCCTTCGGTAACGCCATCGTCAAACTTGGCAACTGGGGTGCCGGTATCTACGTCTTCCTGAACCGCCTCCTCATCCCGGTCGGTCTGCATCACGCGCTGAACAACGTGTTCTGGTTCGACACCATCGGTCTCGGCGACCTGTCCCACTTCTGGGCCGGTGAAACTTCCGCCGACGTCTCCTGGTCCCTCGGCCTGTACATGTCCCCGTTCTTCCCGTGCATGATGTTCGGTATCCCGGGCGCTGCCCTTGCTATGGTCCAGTGCGCGAAACCCGAAAAGCGCAAGGAAACCCTTGGTCTCGTTGCTTCCGCCGCCCTCTGCTCGTTCGTCTGCGGCGTCACCGAACCGTTCGAATTCATGTTCATGTTCATGGCTCCGGCTCTGTACCTGATCTATGCTCTGCTCTACGGTATCTTCGCTGTGATCGTCGGCTTCGTCGGCTTCCGCGCCGGCTTCTGCTTCTCCGGCGGTTTCACCGACTTGGTCTTCTCTTCGACCCTGCCGGCCGCTGCGAACACCTGGATGATCATCCCGCTCGGCATCGCCGCGTTCGTGATCTTCTACCTCGTCTTCAAATTCGCGATCACCAAGTGGAACCTGCCTACTCCGGGTCGTGAAGAAGATGACATCGAAGCTGAGAAGGCTGTTGTCCTCAAGAACAGCAACTACAAAGAAGTTGCCGAACAGATTCTCGAAGCCATCGGCGGCAACGACAACCTCGTCTCCGTTGACAACTGCATCACCCGCCTGCGCCTCCAGGTCAAAGACAACACGCTTGTCGATGAAAAGGCCTGCAAGGCTGCCGGTGCCGGCGGCGTCCTCCGCCCGGGCAAGGGTTCTGTCCAGATTATCATCGGTACCCAGGTTGGCCACGTCGCTGACGCTCTCTCCGATCTGACCGGTAAATAATCTCCGACTGATCTAAGTCAAATAAAGCCTGTCCCGTAAGGGGCAGGCTTTTTTCGTGTGAGAGTGGAGAGTGGAGAGTGGAGAGTGGAGTGAGGAGTGAGGAGTGAGGAGTGAAGAGTAAGAAATTCTGAATTCGCAATTCGTAATTCTGAATTAGGAATTAGGTACGAGGGGT
>CAVCBG010000228.1:0-3337 GCA_963600285.1 Anaerovoracaceae bacterium | reverse complement strand
GGGGAAGGCTTAAGCGCCCACTAAAGTGGGCGAGACTTTCCCTGTCAATCAACGCTCGATATTCGTAGTCTCGCCTCAACTTCGACCGCATTAATACCTTCCCCTATGAGGGGAAGGGGGACCGCTTCGCGGTGGATGAGGTCTAGAGAACGCGGGCGCCCGTATTGCAAGCCGTGCTTCCGAACCCGGCGCTATCTCCACTCTCCACTCTTCACTCTCCACTCTTTCTTTTCAGCTCAAAATGACTCTTATGAAAATCCAGCAGCCCTTCTTTCTTCATCCTCCCCAGCTCCAGGGAGAGCCCGCTCCGTTCGACGGCAAGATAGTCCGCCAGCTGCTGTCTCGAGAACGGGATGTCGAACTCGTATGTGCCCTGCCGGCGGGCTTCGGCGGAGAGGTAGGACATGACTTTGGCGCGCGTTGTCCGCTGGCCCATGTGCGTCAGCTTCTCGTTGATGCGGAGGTTCTTCTCCGCGACCTCGCCCACCAGGTTCTGGATGATCCGGCGGTGATGTCCGCAGGCAGAGGGACAGACGTTCAGGATGCGCTTCAAATTCAAAAACACCACCGCGGACGGCAGCTCCGTCACGACGTCGACATTGAGCTTCGACCCCGGCGCGCAGGCGAACGCGGCGGCGAAGGTCTGCCCCGGTCCCGCCTTGGAGAGGATGTTGCGGTTGCCCCAAATGTCCTCCTGAATGATCAGCAGACTCCCCGACAGGACCAGGCCGATCGACTCCACCGTGTCCCCGTCGCGCAGCACGAAGGCGTCTTTCGGAAAGTTCTTCTCCCGCGCGTCAAGGCAGGAAAGCATGCTCGTGAGCTCGTTCTCGGAGATACCCGAAAAGAGCCGCGTCGATCTCAGCACGGATAAATATTCTTTCATATTCAATTTCTCCTTCGTTGAAAAATCTACCGACTTGTTGATTCTATTATGCTATACTCTAAATAAAAAAGCAAGGGTAAAACGCTATGAAAAGAAGAATCATCGAAATCGATCAGGACAAATGCAACGGCTGCGGCGCCTGTGCCGCGGCTTGTCACGAAGGCGCGATCGCCATGGTGGACGGCAAGGCGAAGCTGATGCGCGACGACTACTGCGACGGGTTGGGCGACTGCCTCCCCGCCTGCCCGACCGGCGCGATCTCCTTCGTGGAACGTGAAGCTGCCGCCTACGACGAAAAGGCGGTCATGGAAGCCAAGCAGAAGAAGATGCAGGCGCAGGGAATGCGTCTCTCCGGCGGCTGTCCCGGTACGCGGATGAAGACCATCCGCCATGAAGAGCCGACGGAAGCGGTCAACGAGCCCGTCACCAACGCCGCGCCGCGGAGCCGTCTGTCGCAGTGGCCTGTCCAGATCAAGCTCGTCCCCGTGACGGCGCCCTTCTTCGACGGCGCGAAGCTGCTCATCGCCGCGGACTGCACGGCGTACGCCTACGCCGCCTTCCACGAACGCTTCATCAAGGGGCACATCACCCTCGTCGGCTGTCCGAAGCTCGACGCGGTGGATTACTCCGAGAAGCTGACCGAGATCATCCGCAACAACGATATCAAGTCCGTGACCATCGTCCGCATGGAAGTCCCCTGCTGCGGCGGGCTCGAGAACGCGGCCAAGACCGCGCTTCAGAACAGCGGTAAATTCATCCCGTGGCAGGTGGTGACCATCTCCACGGACGGCAATATTCTTGACTAAACAAATTTACGAGGAGTGTAAGATGGATCACAAGATGTTTTGTTTTCAGTGTGAACAGACGGCCGGCTGCACCGGCTGCACCGGGCTCGCCGGCGTCTGCGGGAAGTCCGCGAACGTGGCGAAGCTTCAGGATGAGTTGACCGGCGCCTTGGTCGGTCTCTCCCGCGCGGCGGAGAAATCCGCGAAGGTGAACGCGGGCACGTGGAAGCTCGTGATCGAGGGCCTGTTCACGACCATCACGAATGTCAACTTCAACGAGAAGACCCTCCGTCAGCTGATCGACGGCGTTCATGCCGAAAAAGACCGCCTCGGTACTACCGGTGAGGATTACGACATGGAGAAGGTTTGGACCGCCCAGGAAGACATCCGCAGCCTGAAGTCCCTCATTCTCTTCGGTATCCGCGGCGTGGCGGCGTACGCGCATCACGCCATGGTCCTGGGTTACACCGACGACGAAGTCAATTCCTTCTTCGCCAAAGCCCTCCGCGCCATCGGTGAGGATTGGGGCATGGACGAGCTGCTCCCGATCGTGATGGAAGTCGGTGAGAAGAACCTCAAGTGCATGGAGATGCTGGACAAGGCCAACACCGAGACCTACGGCACCCCCGTCCCCGTTACCGTCCCGCTGACCGTCGAGAAGGGCCCCTTCATCGTCATCACCGGGCATGACCTCCACGACCTCAAGCTGCTCCTTGAGCAGACCGAAGGCAAGGGCATCAACATCTACACCCACGGCGAAATGCTCCCCGCCCACGGCTATCCCGAACTGAAGAAGTACCCCCACCTCAAGGGCAACTTCGGCACCGCCTGGCAGAATCAGCAGAAAGAATTCGCCGACCTCCCCGCGCCGGTGCTCTTCACCACGAACTGCCTGATGCCGCCGAAGGCAAGCTACGCCGACCGCGTGTTCACCACCGCGGTGGTCTCCTATCCCGAAATCACCCACATCGGTGACGACAAGGACTTCACCCCCGTCATCGAGAAGGCGCTCGAGCTCGGCGGTTATTCCGAAGACAAGCACTTCACCGGCATCAACGGCGGGTCTACCGTCATGACCGGCTTCGCCCGCGGGACCGTTCTCGGCGTGGCGGATAAAGTCATCGACGCGGTGAAATCCGGCGCCATCAAGCACTTCTTCCTCGTCGCCGGCTGCGACGGTGCCCGTCCCGGCCGCAACTACTACACCGAGTTCGTCAAGCAGACCCCGGCCGACACCGTCGTGCTGACCCTGGCCTGCGGCAAGTACCGCTTCAACGACCTCGACCTCGGCACCATCGGCGGACTGCCCCGCCTGATGGACGTCGGCCAATGCAACGATGCCTACAGCGCGATTCAGATTGCCGTCGCCCTCGCGAACGCCTTCGGCTGCGGCGTCAATGACCTGCCGCTGTCCATGGTGCTCTCCTGGTACGAACAGAAAGCCGTCTGCATCCTGCTGACCCTGCTCTACCTCGGCATCAAGAACATCCGCCTCGGCCCCACCCTCCCCGCGTTCATCTCGCCGGCGGTGCTGAACTACCTGGTGGAGAACTTCGGCATCGCTCCCATCACCACGCCGGAAGAGGATCTGAAGCAGTTGCTCAACAGTTAGGAGTTAGGAGTTAGGAGTTAGGAATTAACAATGCCCGATACAGGAGAATATGCT
>CAVCBG010000227.1:0-3356 GCA_963600285.1 Anaerovoracaceae bacterium | reverse complement strand
AGGCGCATCGGTCACTGGTCCCTGGTCCCTGGTCCCTACTGCCTATTGCCTATTGACTATTGACTCTCTCCACTCTCTCCTCACTCCTGCCTGCCGTTTTTCCCGCAAACGGCAAGTTTGCGTTAAAATATACAAAGAGAATATAGGATTCAGAAGAGGGATCGGTTTTGAAAGCTGTTTTATTCGCGAACACCGACTGGTATTTATACAACTTCCGCATTGAATACGCCAAATTCCTGCGGTCACAGGGATGGGACGTCGTCTTGATGTCCCCGGACGGCGAGTATGTGGAGAAGATCGAGGCGCTCGGGTTCCGGCATATCGACATGGAATTCTCCCGCAAAGGCATGAACCCCGCCGCCGAGAGCGACGCCATCCGGCGCATCCGCGAAGTCTATGAAGCCGAGCAGCCGGACCTCGTCCACCATTTTACGATCAAGTGCATGATCTACGGCTCCATCGCCGCCCGGCAGGTCGGCGTGAAGTCCATCGTCAACTCGGTCACCGGGCTGGGGTTCGTCTTCCTCTCCGACAAGCCGCACGTCAAGCTGGTCCGCGGCGTCGTCAAACATCTTTACAAAAAGGCCTTCAAGGGCACGCAGGTCATTTTCGAGAATCCGGACGACCGCGCGCTCTTCCTTGAGATGGGACTCGTCGGCGAGGACAACAGCCACGTCATCCTCGGCACAGGCATTGACACCGACGCCTTCGTCCCCGTCCGCCCGCCGGATTCCGTCCCGCTGACGATCCTGCCGGCGCGGATGCTCTGGGATAAGGGCATCGGCGAATTCGTTGACGCGGCGGCCGCCATTCGCAAGGAAGGGATCAACGCCCGCTTCGCCCTCATCGGCAAGATGGACGAGGGCAACCCGGCCTGCATTGAATACGAAACGCTGACCCGTTGGCAGAAGGAAGGCAACGTGGAGTGGTGGGGTTGGCAGGACGACATCTATACGTCAATCTCGCTCGCGGACATCGTCTGCCTGCCGTCTTACCGCGAAGGGCTGCCGAAGATCCTGCTTGAAGCAGCCGCCTGCGGCCGTCCGATCGTGACGACCGACGTCCCCGGCTGCCGGGAGACGGTCATTGACGGCGTGAATGGATTGCTCGTCGAGGTCAAGTCCGCGGAGTCATTGAAGAATGCCCTCATCCGCCTCATCAATGACCGCGACCTGCGCGTCAAGATGGGCGAAGCGAGCCGTGAGCTGGCGGTGTCGCGCTTCTCGAATGCCATCGTCAACGCCGAAACGTACAAAATCTACCGCGCGGCCCTCGGTGAACGGGCGCCGGAGGAAGCATGAGTCTGTCATCCCTCGCCACGGGAAGGGTCTTCCAAGCGCTCTTCCTCTCGTTCGTGATCTGCGTCGTCACCGCGATCCTCGCGACGCGCTTCGCCGTGCGCGTGAATCTCATCGACCGTCCGGGCACGGAGCCGCACAAGCACCACAAGCACCCCGTCGCCGTCAGCGGGGGGATCGCGTTTTTCTCCGCGCTGCTGATCACGGAAGTCATTTTTTGGAATCGAATCTCGCCGCAGTTCCGCGGGCTGACCCTGGCCGCGGCGGTAATCTTCGGCTTCGCTTTGTGGGATGACTTCAGCCATCGGAATTGGAAAGTCAAGCTCGGCGGTCAGTTCCTCGGCTGCCTCGTTCTCATCCTCAGCGGGACGCGGACGCACCTCTTCGAAAGCTTCGACGTCCTGCCGTCCGCGGTGCAGACGGTGTGCGACTTCGCCCTGACATTCTTCTGGATGACCTTCATCACCAACGCTTACAACCTCGTGGACAGCGCCGACGGGCTGATGCTCGGCTTGGCTGCCTGGGCCTCGGGTTTTTACATCATCGCCGCCTTGGACGCGCGGCAGCCGGACATGGCGCTGTACTGCGCCATCCTCCTCGGCTGCATCCTCGCGCTGACCTTCTTCAACGCCGGCCCGGCGATCCTTTTCATGGGGGACTCCGGGGCGCAGACCATCGGCTTCATCCTGGCGGCGGTTTCCATTATCTATACGCCCGCCGAACAGCTGCAGAAGAACACTTGGTTCCTGCCGATCCTGCTGCTGGGCGTGCCGATTTTTGACACGGTCCTCGTAACCATCTCCCGCTGGCGCCGCGGGGAACATTTCTACCGCAGCGGCACGGATCACACGTACCACCGCCTCATCCGCATGGGCTTCTCGACCGACCAGGCTTCGGGATTGATGCATCTGGCCTGTTTCGCGCTGGAGAGCCTCGGCTTCTTTGCCATTTCCCAGCGGGTGATCGAAGCGAATACCATCTTCGCCGTGGTCATCCTCCTCGGGATCGCGGCGATCTATTTCCTGGAGAGAGAAGACTTATGGAAGATCGTCCGCAACTTCATCGACACCAACGAACACTTGTCCTGACCCTGCTGCTGAACGCGGCCGAGACCCTCGGCTGCGCGTATCTGCTCTACCGCATCCCCGCCGACGCGAAAAACAACTTCCTCTTCGGCCTCAGCAAGGAACGCCTGCTGATGCTCGCGGTCTTCGGCCTGATCTTCATCGTCAATATCCTCGCCCTTGTCTTCCGCCGCGCCCTCTATGAACGGGTGCTGTCGAAACCGGCCGCCGTCCGCGTCTTCGGGATCGCGTCCGTGATTTTCGGATTCATCTGCCTGATGCCGGCGTACCGCTTCGACCGTTACGCCGCGTATTTCACCCGGCTGCAGCCGTACTTCATCTGGGCATTCCTGACCGCGGTCACGCTTTGGCTCTTCTGCCGTTGGGATCGGGACCGCTTCGCCGATCTCCGTGAGACGGTGAAGAACCTTGCCGAGAACAAGAAAGGCGCCGTCGGCATCTTCGCCTTGATCGTGCTCTTCATCCTCTTCGTGGAGCTGACCGGGCTGGGGAAGACGGAGGAGAGCTCGCTGTGGAACAAGAACGGCATCCCGCTGCAGTCCATTCAGCTCTTCCTCGCGGTCGTCATCTACGCGCTCTACCGCAAGATCCGCGGACTGCGCTTCTTCGACCCGAAGAACAAGGCGGCGCATTTCATTTTGATATGGATCGTCTCCGCGGCGGTGTGGTCGCTCGCGCCGCTGTCCGCGCACTTCTTCGCCCCCGGTCCCTATGAACCGAATCTGCAATATTATCCTTACTCGGACGCCATCACCTACAACCTCTACGGCCAGGAAGCGCTTCACGGCTGGAGCTTCAATTTCGGCGGCTACATTCTCAAACCGGTTGTCGCGTATGTTTCGTTCCTGACGAACGCCATCGCCGGGGCGGATTTCAACAGCGCCATGCTGCTTCAATCCGCGTTTTACGGCATGCAGCCCGCCATCCTCTACCTCTTCGGCGCCGCGATCGGCGGGACCGGCTGCGGATTGCT
>CAVCBG010000226.1:0-3370 GCA_963600285.1 Anaerovoracaceae bacterium | reverse complement strand
GGATCCTCGATCTTCTCCTGGATCACTCTGCGCAGCGGACGGGCGCCCATGTCGGGATCGTATCCGTCGCGGGTGAGCTTCTCGAGCGCGGTCTCGGTCAGCTGCAGCTTGATCTTGCGTTCGGAGAGGCGTTCGGCGACCTTATTGAACTCAAGCTCGGTGATGTGCTGCATGTCCTCGAGGTTGAGCGCGCGGAAGACGACGACGTTGTCCAGACGGTTCAGGAACTCCGGACGGAAGGCCTTCTTCAGGCGCTCCATGAGCTTCTTGCGCATGTCGTCGTAGCTTTCCTTCTCGGAATCCGCTTCATTCGAGATCAGGTCGAAGCCGAGGCTGCCCTGTTTGCGAATGACTTCGGCGCCGATATTCGAGGTCATGACGATGATCGTGTTGCGGAAGTCGACCTTCTTGCCCTTCGAGTCGGAGAGGTGCCCTTCTTCCATGATCTGCAGCAGCATATTATGAATCTCGGGATTCGCCTTGTCGATCTCATCGAAGACCACAATCGAATACGGACGTCTGCGGATGGCTTCGGTCAGCTGGCCGGCGTCATCGTAGCCGACATATCCCGGAGGCGCGCCGGTGAGGCGGCTGGCGGTGTGGCGTTCCATGAACTCGGACATATCCAGCTGCAGCAAGGCATCCTCGCTGCCGAAGAGGAACTTCGCCAAGGCTTTCGTCAGCTCGGTCTTGCCCACGCCGGTCGGGCCCAGGAAGAGGAACGAGCCGATCGGACGGCGCGGATCCTTCAAACCGGAGCGGGAGCGGCGGACGGCCTTCGAGATGGTGGCGATGGCATCGTCCTGGCCGATGATGACCTTCTTCAGCTCACTCTCCATGGAAAGCAGGCGTTCGGACTCTTCTTCCTTCATCTGCCCCGCCGGGATGCCGGTCCACATGGCGACGACATCCGCGATATCTTCCTCGGTAACGCGGGACGCGGTCTCGCGGTCCCAGCTCTCATTGAGCGCGTTCAGACGGCGGGTGAGTTCTTCTTCCTCTTTGCGGAGGGCGTTCACCCGGTCGGTGTCATTCTGCTCGGCCGCGAGGGCGGAATTCTTCCACACATCGCGGAGCTGGGCGACGATCGCGTTCGACGCGGCCGCGGTCGGGCTCTTGTACATGCGCACGCGGGACGCGGCTTCGTCGACCAGGTCAATGGCCTTGTCGGGGAGGAAGCGTTCGGAGATGTAGCGCTTCGAGAGCTTCGCGGCGGCGTTCAGCGCCTCGTCGGTGATGACCAGCTGATGGTGGTCCTCATACTTGCGGCGGATGCCTTTGAGAATCTCAACCGTCTCCTCGACCGAAGGTTCGGGGACGTTGACCGTCTGGAAGCGGCGTTCGAGGGCGGCATCTTTCTCAATATTCTTGCGGTATTCCTCAAGCGTGGTCGCGCCGATGACCTGAATTTCGCCGCGGGAGAGCGCCGGTTTCAGGATGTTCGCGGCGTCAACGGAGGAGCCGCCGGCACCCGCGCCCACGAGCATATGGATCTCGTCGATGAAGAGGATGGCTTTCGTCTCCTTCAGCTCATCAATGACGCGCTTCAGGCGTTCCTCAAACTGGCCGCGGTACATCGTCCCCGCGACAAGGGAGCCGACGTCCAGCTGCAGGACCTTTTTGCCGAGCAGCTGCGCCGGGACATTGCCGGAGACGATCGCCTGGCACAGACCTTCAACGATGGCGGTCTTGCCGACGCCCGGCTCGCCGAGCAGCACCGGGTTGTTCTTGGTGCGGCGGGCGAGGATCTGAATGACCCGCTCGATCTCGTTCTTGCGTCCGATGACCGGGTCGAGCTTATGGGAAGCCGCCTTGGCCGTCATGTCGGTCGCGAGCTGATCCATCAACGGCGAATCCTTCTGCTTCCGTCCCCCGGCGCCCTGAGCGCGGGACGCGCCGACGCGGGACATTTCCGGCGGGGGCGGTGCCTGCTGTTCACGCTGGCTTGAGCTCGTGCCCTCTTCCGCGGCGCGGCGCAGTCCGTCAATGACGCGGTCGTTGGTGATCCCCATCTTCTCGAGGATGCGGACGGCGCGGCAGTTGGGTGTTTCAATCAGCGCCCGCAGCAGATGCTCGGTGCTGACGTAATTATCATTCGCTTCGGCAGCCTTTTGGATGGCGCGGCGGAGGACATCCTGCACTTTCTCCGAGAGCACTTCACGGGGGGATTCAATATCGAACAGACCGGGAGCCGGGGGCTCATCCGCGGGGATCGCGGCATTGAGTTCCCGCACACGGTCGGCGGTGACATCGAGTTCCTGCAGGACTTTTCCGGCTGTCGATCCCGGCACCTGAAGCAAACCGAGCAGCAGATGCTCGGTACCGATCTGCGATGAATGCGACATCGCGGCTTCACGGTGAGCTAAACTGAGTACGCGTCTCGCGCGCTGTGTAAATCGATCAATTCCTGCCATAATTTTCTGTTTGTTCCTTCATGGTTATTTTACCAAAACAACGGAACTTTTGTCCGAAAAGTTTTGAATTCATGGATTAGAGTTTTATAAGAATGAGCGTAAAGATATTGAGACTGAACAGATATTGACAAACGGATGACGCGGACCGTCCGCCGGGAGGGATTGAGGATATAATTAAAGCCGAAATATATACCCCGTCTTGAGTTCGGAAAGGAACCTATGCCCCAAATCACACTGCCGTTAAACATCAGCGTCCCGCAGCTCGCGGGCGTATGCCTCGTCGCCTTCTTCGCCGGGTTCATTGACTCCATCGCGGGCGGCGGCGGACTGGTGCAGCTGCCGGGGATCATGGCCTGCCTTCCGAATGTGCCGATGGTGACGCTGCTTGCCATCAACAAGAACTCCTCCGTCCTCGGGACAAGCGTCGCGGCGATCGGCTACGCGCGGAAAGGGCTGCTCAACTTCAAACGGATGTGGCGCGCCGCCCTGCTCGCGATGTGCACGTCGGCCTTCGGCGCGTACATGGCGAAGCGGGTGCCGAACGCGTTCCTGAAGCCGCTCATCGTCGTCCTCATCGCGTTCATGATCGTCTTCACGGTGGTGAAAAAGGACTTCGGGAAAGAGTCGTCGGTGTCCCGATTCACGGAGGGGCAGCAGACGGTGTTGGGATGCCTGATGGGGCTGCTGATCGGGTTCTATGACGGCTTCTTCGGCCCGGGGACGGGGAACTTCCTCATCATGGGGCTGATCTTCATCTACGGCCTCGACTTCCTGCACGCCTCCGCCGACGCGAAGCTGGTGAATCTCGCGACGAACATTGCCGCGATGGCGATGTATATCTCTCTCGGGGTCGGGAACCTCGCGCTCGGCCTAACGATGGGCCTCTTCAACATGGCCGGCTCGGCGCTCGGCGTTCGCATGGCGGTGCTCAAAGGCAGCAAGTTCATCCGCGTTCT
>CAVCBG010000225.1:0-3371 GCA_963600285.1 Anaerovoracaceae bacterium | reverse complement strand
GACGGAGTCGTTATACACCGAGCGGATGACGTCCGCGGTCAGCGACGGGTCTTTGCGCACGAGAACGCCGACGTCGCCTTTCGCGTTGACGATGCCGTAGACCGGGGTCACGGTGACGACTTTCGTCGCGGTCGGGGTCAGCGAGGGGATCAGGGTCCGGGTCGGGGTGATGGTCGGGGTCTCCGTCGGGGTGGGCGTCTGTGTGGCGGTCTCGGTCACCGTCGGCGTACCGGTATCGGTCGGCCCGGCGGTGGAGGTCTTCGTCGGGGTCGGGGTCTTCGTCGGGGTGGCGGTATTGGTCGGCGTCATGGTCGCGGTGGCTGTCTCGGTCGGGGTGTAGGTCAGCAGCCCGGCATCGTTCAACATCGCGGAAGTCCGTCCGTCCATGGCGTTACG
Organism: Anaerovoracaceae bacterium; assembly: GCA_963600285.1. Lineage (GTDB taxonomy): Bacteria > Chloroflexota > Anaerolineae > Anaerolineales > Anaerolineaceae > Flexilinea. The sequence goes on along the minus strand of CAVCBG010000225.1, from coordinate 2,975 downwards.
AATGACGGCGACATCCAAAGCGTCCGCGGCGGCAGCGAAGCCCGCGGCGAGGGCGAGGATGCACATCACCACCGCGGCGAGGTTCAGGCTCGCGGCGCGGGAGAAGATCAACGCGATCACGGACGCGCCGACGGCCAGCATGCCGAAGAGGATCGAGACGCGGATCGCGCCGAAGAGCAGCTCGCGGGAGCCGGAGAACGCGCCCCAAACGGCAGCGGTCAGCGGGAAGAGGACGAAGGACATCAGCACGGCGCCGAAGGCCTGCGGCTGATGTTCGCCGCGGCGCAATTGAATGACGCAGAGCAGGGCGCAGACGACGGCCGCGATGACGGCCCAATTGTCTTTCCACATGAACGACTCAATCGTTTCCTCCGACGGGGTGAAGCCGTTCTTCATGCAGGCAATGACGACCGCCGAGCCCGCCGCGAAGAGGATCACGGTCAGGAGCGCCTTATACAGGGATTGGAAGAAGAAACGGAGCGAACCCGCCGCGGCGGAGAGGGCAATGCCGATCATCGGCCCGCAGAAGGGGATGAAGGCCAGCGCCAGCAGACGCAGCGGAGCGGCGTTCAGCATCAATGCCGCGCCGGCAATCGCGCCCGCGATCAGGGCGTAGATGTAATCCGTCGAGGAAGGGATCAGGCTGTGGGACAGCTTGTTCTGCAGCGTCTGACGGGGAGTCTTCGGTTCGGCATAAAGCCCGCGGCTGTTGTAACGTTTCCGCGCGGTGCTTTCGGTTTCATTCGTGTTCATGGGCAGCTCTCTCTCAATGATTTCAATCTGCTCTTCATTATAATCGAACATTGCCCCGCGCCCAACATTTTCCCCCGTCGGGCTGTCGGATTGTGTTATATAATGAAAGAAAACATACCGGAGGCTGAACTTGACTAAGATTGCTCCATCAATTTTGAACGGAAACATGTGCGAGATCGGGTCCACCGTGCGCATGCTGGACGCCGCGGGGGCGGACTGGATCCATTTGGACATCATGGACGGCAATTTCGTCCCGAACATCACATTCGGCCCGAAGACGGTCGCCGACATGCGGACGATGACGAAGACCTTCCTCGACGCGCATTTGATGGTCAGCGATCCGGGCATTCTGGTGGATGAGTTCGCCGACGCGGGCGCGGACCTGATCACGGTGCATTACGAGGCGCCGGGCTGCGTTCACCTCGACCGCATGATCCAGCGCATCCACGCCCTCGGGAAGAAGGCGGGCGTCGCCCTGAATCCCGCCACGCCGGAATCGGTGTTGGAATACGTCATGGACAGCGCGGACCTGATCCTCGCCATGTCCGTGAACCCGGGCTTCGGCGGGCAGAAATTCATCCCGTCCACGCTGCGCAAGCTGGAACGGCTCGCCGAGATGGTTCAGAAGAGCGGCCGGGAGATCGAGATTGAGGTTGACGGCGGCGTGAAGGTCACCAACGCGAAGTCGATCATTGACGCCGGGGCGACGGTGCTCGTCGCCGGGACGGCGGTCGTCTGCGCGGAGGATCCCGCCGCTGTGATTCGTGAATTGAGAGGATAAAGAAACATGAAGATCGTAATTTTGGACGGCGGTACCGTCGTATGTGATGATTTGAGTTGGGACGGCTTGAAGGAATTCGGCGAGCTGACGATTTATGAACGGACGCCGAACGACGCGAAAACGATCCTCGAACGGGTCGGGGACGCCGAGATGGTTCTCGAGAACAAGATGAATATGTCCCGCGAGGTCATTGAAGCCTGTCCGAAGCTGAAATACATCGGGGAGCTCGCCACCGGTTACAACAATGTGGATATCGCCGCCGCGAAGGAACACGGCGTCGTCGTCAGCAACATCCCCGCCTACAGCACGAATTCCGTGGCGCAGCTGACGATCGCGCACCTGCTTGAGATCTGCCAGCACGTCGGGCATCACAACACCCTCGTGCATGACGGCGCCTGGACTTCCTGCCCGGACCCGATGTTCTACGACCGTCAATGGCCGCTCATTGAGCTGGACGGCAAGACCCTCGGCATCATCGGCTTCGGCGCGATCGGCATGCGGGTGGCCCAAATTGCCAAAGCCCTCGGCATGAACGTCATCGCCTACAGCCGCTCCGTCCGCGAGGAAGGCAAAGCCCTCGCCGACTACGTCACCCTTGACGAGCTGCTCGCGAAGTCCGACGTCATCAGCCTGCATTGCCCGCTCTTCCCCGAGACGAAGGGCATTATCAATAAAGACACCATCGCCAAGATGAAGGACGGCGTGATCATTCTCAATACCAGCCGCGGGCCCATGATCAACGAACAGGACCTCGCCGACGCCCTGCGTTCGGGGAAGGTCTACGCCGCCGGTGTCGACGTCGTCTCCTCCGAACCGATCGCCGCGGACAACCCGCTGCTCTCCGCGCCGAACTGCAATTTCACCCCGCACCTCGCGTGGATGACGACCGCCGCCCGTACGCGCCTGCTCGGCATCGCGACCGAGAACATCCGCGCCTTCCTCGCCGGCGCGCCGATCAATAACGTCGCGGGGTGATCCATGAGAGCGGTCATTCAACGAACAGCCCACGCCTCCGTCACCGTTGACGGGGAGCGGATCTCCGCCATTGAGAAGGGTCTGCTGATCCTGCTCGGCATCGCGCCGGATGATACGGAAGAGAAGGCCAAGGCCATGACGAAGAAAATCGCCGCCCTGCGCATCTTCCGCGACGATCAGGATAAGATGAATCTCTCCGTCCGCGACATCGGAGGAGAAGCCATCGTCGTCTCTCAATTCACCCTGTACGCGGACTGCTCCCGCGGCAACCGTCCCTCCTTCATCAACGCCGCCCCGCCGGCGATCGCCTCCCCGCTGGTGGATAAGTTCGTGGAGCTGCTTCGCGAGCAAGGCGTGCCGACCCAAACCGGCATCTTCGGCGCGGATATGAAGGTGGAGCTGTTGAATGACGGGCCGGTGACGATTGTGATGGAAAGTCAATAGTCAATAGTCAATAGTCAATAGA
>CAVCBG010000224.1:0-3399 GCA_963600285.1 Anaerovoracaceae bacterium | reverse complement strand
TTCATGAGGGTAATTATAACAGCAGTTAGGAGTGAGGAGTTAGGAGTGAGGAGTTAATGGAGGGCGGTCCGGCAACGCTTCGCTCGCCGCGATTCGGAAGGTGCGCTCCCCTTCGCGGAGCGTTACAAAATCGAAGAGTGCGGCGCGGGAACCGCGCAGCACTCTTCCGTCAACTCCTCACTCCTAACTCCTCACTCCTCACTATCCTTTTCCCTCTCATTCTGATAAAATATGAATAAAGAAGGACACACACCAATGACCGACGGGATCGACAAATTTCCTATCAAAAAAACCTCCATCCACTACGAAGAAGAGCCGGAGATGATATTCTTCGCGCCCGATGACGAGGTGGAAGAGGCCGAATTCATCCGCGTCGACGATCTGTTCGAACCCGAACCCGACCGCAACATTATATTGACCCTCTTCCCCGCGCGGAGATGCACATTCATCAAGGGCGAATTGGCGCGGGCGGTCACGCGGACGCTGGCCTTGACCGCGCTCCGTCTCGAACGCCCGGCGGAGGACATCCGCGTGCGGCCGCTGTTCGTGCAGTGGCGCGTGGAATTAGAGGACGGCGACACCCCGGAGCAGATCGCCCGCGAAGTCCGCGCCGACCTTGAGGTACAGGCCCGCGCCCTGCTCAAGCTGGATGACGACACGAATTTCTGGTCCACGGCGTGCTTTATCCGCCCCGCGGACCGCGAGATGACGATCGCGGCGATCGTCAAAATGATTGAGGAATATCAGGAGGATCTGTAAATGAGTAAAACGCTCTGCCTGCTGGATGGGCACGCCATCGCCTACCGCGCGTATTTCGCCATGACGGCGGGACAGGATGCCTCCCGCTGGGTCTCTCCTTCCGGGGAGCCGACCGCCGGCACGTACGGATTCGCCTCCATCCTCCTCCGCATCCTCGAATACGAAACGCCGGACTACTTCGCCGTGGCGTTTGACCGCGGCAAGACCTTCCGCAACGAGATGTTCCCCGACTACAAGGCCACCCGCGCGAAGATGCCGGACGACCTCCGCGTGCAGATCAAGCGCATGCAGGAAATCGTCGACAAACTCGGCGTCCCCCGCCTGGAGCTGGACGGCTACGAGGCGGATGACATTCTCGGCAGCACGGCCAAACAGATGGCGGCGAAGGGCTACTCCGTCAAAATCATCACCGGCGACCGCGACCTTCTCCAACTGGTCGACGACCGCGTCACCGTCTCCCTCTCCGGCGGGAAGATTTCCGAATCCAAGGACTACGACGCGCCCATGGTCAAGGCGTATCTCGGCGTCGGGCCGGAGCTGGTGGTGGATTACAAAGCCCTCGTCGGCGACCCCTCCGATAACTACCCCGGCGTCCCGGGCATCGGTCCGAAGACGGCGCTGAAGCTGCTCGACGAATACGGTTCGCTGGACGGCATCTACGCGCACACGGACGAGCTCAAGGGCGCGGTCAAGACGAAAATTGAGAACGGCAAGGACTCCGCCTACCTTTCGCAGGCCCTCGCCACCATCAAAACCGACCTCCCCGAATACTTCAGCATCGAGGAAGCCTCCACCGCGGACATTCATTTCACCGCCGTGGAGTACCTCTTCAACGAGCTGGGCTTCAAAACGCTCCTGCCGAAGGTGCGCCGTCTGGCGCGTGAACTTCAGCCGGAGTCGCAGCCGACGCTCTTCGGCATTGAGCCCGCCGCGGAGCCGGAATCCCACGCCGAGGAATACGCCAACGAAGTCACCGTCGTGGATGACGCGGATAAGCTCGCCGAACTCGCGGATGCCCTCCGCGGGGCGTCCCTCATCTCCCTGGATACCGAGACCACCGGCACGGACGCCATGTCCTGCGAACCGGTCGGCATGTCCTTCGCGGTCGAAGTCGGACGAAGCTGGTACATTCCCGTCGGCCACATCACCGGCGAAACGCAGCTCCCCCTCGAGACCGTCCGCGCCGCGCTGGCGGAGATCCTCGCGGATCCCGCCGTCAAGAAGGCCGGGCATAACATCAAGTTCGACAGCATCATCCTCAAGCGCTGCGGCATGCCCGTGGAAGGCATTGCCTTCGACAGCATGATCGCGGGCTGGATCCTCGACCCCGAATCCCGCAAACTCGGCCTGAAGCCGATGGCGAAGACCTTGCTCAATATCGAGATGACCGAGATCGAGTCCCTCATCGGCAAGGGCGCCAAGCAGATCACCATGGACCGCGTCCCCGTCAAGGACGCCGCTCCGTACGCCGGGGCCGACGCCGAAGTCGTCCTCCGGCTGATGCCGATCCTCAAGGAACGCATGAAGGCCGAGGGGACGGAGTCCGTCTTCGAGGAGCTGGAAATGCCGCTGGTGCCGATCCTTGCCGAGATGGAGATGAACGGCATCCTCATCGACAAAGATTTCCTCGCCGAGATGTCCGAGGACTTCGCCGTGCGCCTGAACGAGCTGGAGGAACAGATTTACCGCGAAGTCGGCTATCCGTTCAACATCAACTCCACCCAGCAGCTCTCCACCGCCCTTTACGAGACCCTGGGACTGCAGCCCCCGCGTACGGCCAAGAAGACCGCCGCCGGCAGTTACTCGACCGCCGCGGACGTCCTCGAGGAGATGCGGAACACGCACCCGGTCATCGAGATGATCCTGAATTACCGCGAGCTGGGGAAGCTGAAGTCGACTTACACGGACACCCTCCCCGAAGCCATTGACAAGGCCACGGGGCGCGTGCACACCTCATTCAATCAGACCGGCACCGCCACCGGACGGCTGGCTTCGTCCTCGCCGAATCTGCAGAACATCCCGACCCGCACCGACCTCGGCAAGCGCATCCGCACCGCCTTCACCGCCGCGCCCGGCTGCGTCCTGCTCTCCGTCGACTACAGCCAAATTGAATTGCGCATCGTCGCCCACATGTCCGGGGACGACGCCATGATCAACGCCTTCAAGGCCGGCCAGGACATTCACGCCGCCACCGCGGCCGCCATCTACGGTGTCGACCTTGCCGACGTCACGAAAGAAATGCGCCGCCACGCCAAGGCCATCAACTTCGGCCTGATCTACGGCATGAGTTCCTTCGGTTTGTCGAAGTCCACCGGCCTGACCCCGGCCGAGGCCGCCGCCTTCGTGAAAGCCTACTTCGAGCAGTTCCCGAAGGTGAAAAGCTTCCTCGACGGCCTGCGCGTCTCCGCCGCGGCGGATGGATTCGTGAAGACCCTCGCCGGGCGGAAACGCTACTTCCCCGACCTCGGCCGTCAGACGAACGCGAACCTCCGCGCCCGCGAGGAACGCGAAGCCATCAACGCCCCCGTCCAAGGCACCTCGGCCGACATTCTCAAAGCCGCCATGATCCGCCTGCCGGGCGAGCTGTCCGCGAAGGGATTGCACGGCAAGATCATCCTCCAGGTCCACGACGAACTGCTT
>CAVCBG010000223.1:0-3412 GCA_963600285.1 Anaerovoracaceae bacterium | reverse complement strand
GAGCGTTATTCCGTTTTTGAGTTGGCGAACTGCCAGCGCTGCGGACAGGAATACCTCGTCGGGAAAACCATCCCCATCGACGGGAAGGACTATTTCGTTCAGACCGGCAACGACGAGAAACCCGATTACTATTTCGTGCCGCCTTCGGGGAACACATCCGATTTGGAAGAGTTCGACGAAGACGATGCCCTCGAAGAGCATGAACATTTCCAAAGCCTGAAGAAATTCAACCTCTGTTTGAGCTGCGGCAGGATCACCGAATTCGCGGAGTCGATCCCCCATGACTGCTGCGGCGACAAAAACGAGAAGAAGATCGTCACGGTTTACAAACTGAGCTACCGCGGCAAGGGAAGTGAATCCAACTGCTGCCCTTCCTGCGGCGCGACGAAGAAAGGCTTGATCAAGCGCTTCCTCACCGCGAATCAGCCGGCGACTTTCGCGGTCGGGAAGAGCCTTTACGACGCCCTTCCGCCGCATCCCGCGCAGTTCGTCAGCGAAGCGCGGAATTCGTCCGCGGATGATATCTTCGCGGATTTGTTCGCCGATGAGCCGACGGAAGAGTCTCAGCTGCTGGACGAAAGCGGAAGAAAGCTGCTCGTCTTCTCCGACAACCGTCAGGAAGCGGCGTTCTTCGCCGGGTTCTTCGAGAAGAAATACCGCCTGATCATGTGGCGGAAGGCGATCCTCCGTGTTCTGAAAGAGGCCGACAATCAGGAGTTATATATCCCCGATTTGATCACCCGCGTTCGAAATGAGGCAGAGAAGACCGGGCTGTACTCCCTTGACATCACGAAAAAAGACACCTTGACCGATGATGAGAAGATGCAGATGGCGGGGCGTTACGTTATGGGTGAATTCATGGCTTCGGACAGCCAAACGGGCCTTGAGGGGATGGGATATGTGCGGATCATGCCCGACGCGATCCCGCTCAAAGAAAACGCCGCGGCTGCCGGCCTGCATGGGCAGGAAATATGGGACGCGATTTGCTATATGATGGACACCCTTCGCAAGAAAGGCGCCGTGACATACCCGGAATCGGTCCAGGCCACAGATGACTTTTTCGCGCCCAGAAACCATTACGGGCATTTCCGCAAAGAAGGATCCGGCTCCGAGACGGAGAGATACATCTACGGCTTTATCCCGCAGCCCGGCACAACCAATAAGCGCCTGGCTTTAATGCTCAAATTAGAAGATCCGGGAAAGAGTCCGGAAACGAAACAAAAGGACGCCGGAGAAAAGCTGACGCAATTATATGACGTGTTCACGATGATCGGAGAAAAAAAGAACCTGATCACCCGCATGCCTTTGACGCAAAGCGGATGGGTTTATTGTTTGAATCACGCCAAATGGAAGATGAAGCTGCTCAAGCCCGATGACGTGGTTTACCGCTGCAAAAGCTGCGGCAAAATCTTCCCGTATTCCATTCGCGGAAAATGTCCGGAGATGAAATGCAGCGGCGAGCTGGAAGCAGTCTCCTGCAAAGACCTCAAAAAAGTCCGCTATTACGATCAAATCTACAGCGACCCGAAACTGATCCCGATGGTTGCCCGAGAGCACACCGCGCAATTGTCCTCCACGACTGCCGCCGAATATCAGCGCCTGTTCGAGGAAGGCAGGATCAACGTTCTCAGCTGCTCCACGACGTTCGAGATGGGCGTCGATGTCGGCGAGCTCGAAGCGATCTTCCAGCGGAACGTGCCGCCGGAAACATCCAACTACATCCAACGCGCGGGCCGCGCGGGCCGTCGGACTTCCTCTGCTGCCTTTGCGGTCACTTTCGCGCGGCGCAGCAGCCACGACATGACCTTTTTCCAAGATCCGCCCAAAATTATCTCCGGAAACATCAAGGCGCCGATCCTGGAGGTCAAGAACGAGAAAATCGCGCGCCGTCATCTCAACTCAATCATCGTGGCTTGGTTCTTCAAAAAGAATCCGTCTTTTTTCCGCGACAAGACCTCCCGCATTGTTGACAGCGGCGGCGAGAACAACATGGCCGACGCGCTGCTCGCGGCGCTGAACAAAAAGCCGCGGGATCTGCTGCGGTCCATTCATGATGTATTCGGCGGTCAAATCTGCGAAAAACTCGGCGTCGACGAATGGAAATTCATTGATGATCTCGCCGGTCCGGAAGGCAGTCTTGAAAAGGCGATTGCCGAGCGTAAAGCGGATATTCTGAATTTGCAGAAGCTGCAGGTTTTACCGGAGAAGCCTTTGGGTAAAGATTATTGGCTGGCGCAGACCGCGGGAAAACTGTGCAATCTCCTGGAGCAGGAGCCCTCCATCAACTTCTTGAGTGGGCATGGCGTGCTGCCAAAATACGGCTTCCCTATTGATACGGTTTCGCTTGACATTATCGGCCGCGATTATGAGGAAAGCAAGCGGATCGATCTCACCCGCGATCTGCGCATGGCGATCAGCGAATTCGCGCCGCCTGCCGAGATTGTCGCGAACGGCAAGGTGTGGAAGAGCTACGCGTTAAAGACCGTTCCGAGCAAGAGCTGGCCCGCGTACTTCTATTACGAATGCCCGCAATGCAAACATATTTTCCCGCCCGAGCAAGGCATGGTTCCCGTCACGGCAGACGCGAAACAGGCGGAGAAAAAAGTCTGCCCGCTCTGCAATCGTGAGATGAACGCCAAGAAATTCATCATCCCGTCGTTTGGGTTTACGACCTCTATCGACGACAAGCCGAAAACCGTCGGGGATTCACGGCCGAAATCCTATTATTCCACGCAGACGCAATTCTGGGGAATCGGCGATATCACAGCCAAGGAAAAATCGGAAGCTTTGGACCGAACCGCGATGATCGGCGGAAAAAGGATCGATCTGTCATACTCTCCTGGCGGGAAGCTCTTCGTTCTAAATCAGGGGACAAACGGCAGAGGCTTGAATGTCTGCCCGACGTGCGGATACGCCTGCGACCCGACAGTGGGCAACCCAGGCAGAGAGCATAAGAACGCTTTCGGAAAGCCTTGTTCATCGCCTCTGATCAATGTCTCCTTGGGGCATGAGTTCGCCACGGATATCGTAAAGATAACGCTCCCCGAACATTTCGTGAGCTTGGACACTTCCGGGAATATCGAAAAGAAGGATCTGCGTCTCTCGACCCTGTTCGCGATCCTCGAAGGAGCGGCCGACACTTTGGAAATCAGCCGCGACGATATCAGCGGCTGCGTCGCCGAGGACGGCGCGCTCATTCTGTACGATGACACGCCCGGCGGCTCCGGCTTCGTGAAGCAGGTGTATGAAAAATTCGAAGAGATCATCCCTGCCGCGCTCGAGAAAGTATCCGGGAAATGCGGATGTACCGAGGAAACATCCTGCTACGGCTGCCTTCGCAACTATTCGAATCAGTACTATCACGACATGCTCTCCCGAGGCTTGGCGTATAAATACCTGAATTGGATCCTCA
>CAVCBG010000222.1:0-3414 GCA_963600285.1 Anaerovoracaceae bacterium | reverse complement strand
TCCGCCGCGGGCATGGAATACAGCACGCCGTTCAGGCCGAAGAAGCGGGGCAGCAGGACCGCGAAGCCGCAGCAGAAAACGACATCGCGCAGCAGGGAGACAATGGAGGACGCCGCGGCTTCGCCCATTGCCTGCAGGAAGACGAAGGACATTTTGTTGATGCAGGCCAGCAGGATCAGGCAGAAGTACGTCCGGAACGCGCGGACGGCGAACTCGGTGTAATGGATTGACTCATTGGCCGCGCCGAAAATGCCGATGAGCGTCTTCGGGAAGGCCATCACGATCACGAAGGTCACAACGCCGATGACGGTCTCGATCTTCAGCAGTCCGTTCAAGATGGCCTTGACGCGGTCCTTATGCCCGGCGCCGAGGTTGTAGCCGACGACAGGGATGCAGCCCGCGGCCAGCCCGACGGAGATATTCATGATGATCTGCAGGAATTTCATGACGATGCCGACGACCGCCAGCGGGATCTGCGCCAGCTCGGTTTGGCTGAAAACCGCGTCCATGGCGCCGTATTTCGTGACGGTGTTATTGATTGCGAAGAGGGAGACGACGGTCGAGATCTGCGAGAAGAACGAGGTCGCGCCAAGCGGGATGTATTCCTTCGCGAGCTTCGGGAAGATACGGAAGCAGGAGCGGTCGAGGCGGACGACGCGCATTCGCGGCAGGTACCAAACCGCGAGGGCGCAGGTCAGAATCTGCCCGGCAACGGTCGCGGCGGCCGCGCCGGCCATTCCCCAATGAAAGGTATAGATGAAGAGCGGATCCAGGACGACATTCACCGCGGCGCCGGCAAGCGTCGAGATCATCGCGAAGCGCGGGCTGCCGTCGGAGCGGATGATCGGGTTCATGGACTGGCCGAACATATAAAACGGGATGCCGAGCGCGATGATGAAGAAATATTCCTTGGTAAGCTGCCACGTCTCTTCATTGACCCGGCCGCCGAACGCGGTCAGGATGCCTTCGGCGAAGATCAGGTAGACCGCGGTGATCACCGCCGAGGCGAGGATCGTCACCACGACCGCGGAGCCGACGCCGTGCCCGGCGTCTTCCGATTTCCCGGCGCCGAGCCGGCTGCTCACGAAGGCGCAGCATCCGTCACCGATCATGACCGCCACGGCGAGGGCGATGACCGTCAGCGGGAAGACGACGGAGTTCGCCGCGTTGCCGTAAGAGCCGAGATAGGTCGCGTTGGCGATAAAAATCTGGTCGACGATGTTATAAAGCGCCGCGACCAGCAGTGAGATCACGCAGGGGATGGAGTACGCCTTGATCAGCTGCCCCACGGGCGCGGTATCGAGAAAATTGTCTTTCTTTTGTTCCATTCGTTCACTCCTTAATTTCAGCACAAAAAAAGCGCAAGGCCGATTAACTCGGTCTTACGCTTTTGCTGCTCAGTTAGACAAACAGATTATACCTTCGAAAAGGAGTGACGCGGTATAAAAATGTGACGGTCAATCTCTGCGGAAGATGTCGCGGGTGTAGACCTTCTCTTCCACGTCCGCGAGCTCCGCGGTCATGCGGTTCGCCGCGATGACATCGGAACGCTTCTTGAACTCCTCGAGGTCGTTGACGACTTCGTAGCCGTTGTACGGGCCCTTCGTCCAGGTCGGTTCGTAGATGATGATCTTGGCGCCGCTCTGCTTGGCGGCGAGGTTCATGACGTAGCAGACGCTGCTCTCACGGTAGTTGTCGGAGCCGGCCTTCATGGTCAGGCGGTAGATGCCGATGACCTTCGGGTCGCGGGCAAGGATTTGGTCGGTCACGTACTGTTTGCGGACGTCGTTGGACTTGACGATCGCTCCGATCAGGCTTTCCGGCACACCCTTGAACTCCGCCAGCAGCTGCTTCGTGTCCTTCGGCAGGCAGTAGCCGCCGTAGCCGAATGACGGATTGTTGTAGACGTCGCGAATGCGGTCATCCATGCAGACGCCGCGGATGATCTCATCCGTGTGCAGTCCGCGGGTTTCGGCGTAGGTGTCGAGCTCGTTGAAGAACGCCGCGCGCATGGCGAGGTAGGTGTTCGAGAAGAGCTTCACCGCCTCGGCTTCGGTTGAGTGAGTCACCAGGACGGGGATGTTCTGCTTGATCGCGCCTTCCTGCAGCAGCTCGCCGAACTTCTTCGCCCGCGCCAGGAGCTTCTCATCCTCGATCTTGACGCCGAGAATGATGCGGCCGGGGTACAGATTGTCGTAGAGGGCGTGGCCTTCGCGCAGGAATTCGGGAGAGAAGAACAGGTTCTTATCGCCGAAATCGTGGCGCAGGTGGCGGGTATACCCGATCGGGATCGTCGACTTGATGACGATCGTGCCGGTCGTGTTATACTTGCGAACCGTCTCAATCGCGGTCTCCACGGAGGAGGTGTCGAACTTATTCGTCTCCACGTCGTAGTTCGTCGGGGTGGCGATGATAATGAATTCGGCGCCGGTGTAAGCGGCTTCCGCGTCGGTCGTGGCGTGGAGGTCCAAAGTCTTCTCACGCAGGAACGCCTCGATTTCGGGGTCCTTGATCGGCGACTTTTTATCGTTGATCAGCGCCACCTTTTCGGGGATGATGTCCACGGCGTAAACCGTATTATGTTGTGAAAGAAGCACGGAGAGGGAGAGCCCCACGTATCCGGTGCCTGCGACTGCGATCTTCATAAGCTTTGTTTCTTATCTCTCTGTTTTTTTCTTGATTATATCAGAAATGTCTGACATTATCAACCCGGGATCAGCCGAGGGTGTTGAAAAGGCGGTCGCCGGCATCTCCGAGACCCGGAAGGATGTAGCCGACGTCGTTCAGCTTCTCATCGATCGCGGCGAGGAAAATGTCGACGTCCGGATGCGCGGTCTGCAGGGCGTTGATGCCTTCCGGCGCGCCGATGAGGCCGACGAATTTGATGTTCTTCGCGCCCCAGCGCTTGACAATGTCCGCCGCGTGAATGGCGGAGCCGCCGGTCGCGAGCATCGGGTCGAGGATCAGGCACTGTTCGGCGGGGCGGTATTTCTCAAGTTTGTTGTAATATTCCACCGGCTGGAGGGTCTCTTCATTGCGGTAGAAACCGAGGTGATAAACATGCGCCTGCGGCATGAGGTCAAGGAAGCCGTCCACCATGCCCAAGCCGGCGCGGAGGATCGGGACCAGGGAGATCTCGTTCTCAACATAATGCGCGGTCATCTTGCGCATCGGCGTCTCGATCTCAATGGGAGACAGCGGCAGGTCGCGGGTGACTTCATAGCAGAGCAGCTTGCCGACTTCGCAGATCAAACGGCGGAAGTCATTGCAGCCGGTTTCTTTGGAACGCAGGATGGACAGTTTGTGCTGGATCAGCGGGTGGTTGGAGACATAAATATTTGACATAAGGGCCTCTTGTTTTTCTCTGTTCGGACACATTTTGTTGCGGTTTTATATGTATTATAGTCGAATTTT
>CAVCBG010000221.1:0-3418 GCA_963600285.1 Anaerovoracaceae bacterium | reverse complement strand
AGTAATTCGCGGGCGCGATCAGAATAAAGAACGCGATACAGGATAGCAGCAAGACAATTTTTGTCAACACTTTCATTACTTCCTCTGTTTGAACGATCAACAACCTCCGCGGAGCGCCCCCTCCGAGTGAAGCGGCGTTAATGCCTTCCCCTCGAGGGGAAGGGGGACCGCTTGCGGTGGATGAGGTGAGATGGACAAGAGCGCCCGATATTGCGATTCGAGCTTCCGAAGGAGTATACTAACTCCTAACTCCTCACTGCCCCGCGTGAAGCGCGAGGCCTTTACAGCCGTATTTCCACATCATCCACCGCGGCCATAATCCGCGAATCCCCCTCCACCGCGTTGAATCGATCCTCGAGCGCCGGATAGAGCAGAGCCGAGAAGTGGGTCAGCAGCATCCGTCCGCAATGCGACTCGTCGGCCACACGGGAGCAGAACGCGGGGTCCATGTGCGGACCGTGCTCGACGGCTTTGCCGGGAAGGGCGCCGCATTCGGCAATCACGAAGTCGGCATTCGCCGCGAGGCTCACCGCGTTCGCGCAGTAGCCGGTGTCGCACAGGTAGGCGATCGTCTTCCCCTCAATCTCCATCCTGTACCCGCACGTCGGGACGGGATGGCAGAGCTCCGCCGCGGTCAGCTTGAACGGCAGCCCCGCCGCGGAGATCTCATCCGTGTCGTAGAGCTCCCCGCCGCTCGCGTAGCCGGTGAGCCAGTTCGCGGAGTAGGGCGGCCGGCCGATGGCTTTGAACGCGTCCTTCTGCCCGGCGGGGACGATGATCTTCAGCGGGACGGTGAAGGGCATCATCTCGAGCGTATGCAGGCCGGAGATGTGGTCGAGGTGCAGGTGCGACAGCAATAGATACACCGGCTTCGAGAAGTCAACTTCGTGACGGATCTTCGGGAAGCCGGAGCCCGCGTCGAGGACGACGGAACAGTCATCCGTCTTGATCAGGGTGCACATCGTGCGCCCGAATTCGGTATCGAACCAGCCGTTGGTTCCGAGTGTCTTGATGGTGATCATGGTACTCCTTTACTTCGGATCGGCTCTGTAGATAATTTCCTCGCCGTCCTTCTCGACGATGAGCGTTTCCGCGAGGGACGTGGCGCCGGATTGGCAGGCGCTGAACCAAACCTCCGCGCCGTCCGGCAGGTAGTCGACCGCCGTATCGGTCCGCAGCTCGATCGTGCCGAAGGAATTCGGGGCGAGGGTGATGAATACAAGGCGGCCGTAGTCGACGGCGCCGTAGCCCTGTTTCGCGCTCTCGGGTTCGCCCTCCCCCGCGGCGTAATAGCGGGGATAGACGGCGAGGGCGTTGATGTACATTTGATCCTCCGCCGGGCATTCTCCGACGAGAACGCCGGTCTTGGCCTTGACGGCCTCCGCGTCCTCCGGGAAGAAGGTCTGCGGGATGAGCTTATCCGCGGCGGGGATGATGGCCGCGATCAGGAGAACGGCGGCCGCGGTGAGCGGGTAGGACGGGACGAATCCGCGCTCCGTTTCCGCTTCGGGAAGGGTACCGCCGACGCGTGCCCACAGCGTATAGAGGGCGTCGGCCATCCCCGCGGCGAAGTAGAGCATCATCACCCAGTCGGTGGGGATGAGGTAGCGGCCCGCGGAGTAGCGCCCGCAGGCGGTGGAGAAGTTGAAGACGGTGATCACGGTCAGGGGAATCAGTCCCGCCGCGCCGGAACGTTCGCGGCAGCCGGCAATCCCCCACGCCCAAACGAGGTAGATCAGCCCGAGGAAGATCAGGTTATAGAGCGTCAGACCGCCGTTGTCGAGGGTCTCCCAGAAAGGCTCCGTGGACTTCAGAAGCTCGTTGAAATCGGTCAAAGCATCCCGCAGCGGGAAGAGACGGAAGCCGCAGATCTCGCTGTTGATGAAATGCGCCGCGACGAAGGACGCGACTTCGCCGAAGTGTTCGCGCAGGGATTTGGTGATGAACGCCGCCATTCGGTTCGAATATTCGCCGTCATTCTCCCCGGGCAGCTGCGAAAGGTCCTCGCCGTCAAAATTGTAGCTGCGGGCCATTTCCGCGGTCTGCGTCATCGGATGGTCGAAGACGAACTGCCCGGTGATGGAATACGAACGGATCAGCCAGGGCAGGACGCAGAGAACGAGCGCCGCGAGCGCGAGGAGCGCCGGCTTCAGGGTACGGCGGGCGTTCTTCTTGAGGGAGGAGATCACCGGGAAGAGCATGCCGACGATCAGGCACAGGCTCTGCGTGCGGATGAGGGTCATCGCCCCCAGCGCGCATCCCGCGGCGAAGGCGCATTTCGCGGAGGACGTCTTCGTCCAGCGGATCAGCATCCACACATACGCCGCGCAGACCATGGCGGTGGGCAGGTCGGAGAAAAAGTATTTCGTCGTCGAGACGTTGTGTCCGAACGGCGCGGCCAGGATGGCGTGGGTCTCCCGCAGGATGACGAACGCCGCCGCGGCCAAACCGGCTTCGACCGAATGGAGTTCCTTCCCGACCAGATACACGAACACCGGCAGCAGTCCGAGGACGAGCGTCTGCAGGAAGATAATGCGGTCGTATTGATTGTCCGAGAGCAGGTGGAGGAACGTCAGGAACGCGATGTAAAGCGGGCGCGGCGGGATGTCGTCACCCTTCAGTCCCATCCCCGCGGCCGCCGCCCGGGCGTAATGTCCGTAGAAGGAGCCGTCGGAGAAAGGATAGGTCTCGTAGTTCGGCGCCCGCCCTTCCGGGGAGAAGAATCCGTGTTGGTTCGGGATCGCCGTCCAGATCACGACCGCCGCGGCCCAAATGATCAGCGGCAGGAACTTCTCGAATTTCGCGGCCGAGACGCCGCGGAGATTGACGATCGCGAAGCGGATGAGGATAAGCACAAAGGCCGCCCCCAGATGCCATTCGAGCAAAGGCACGGTCGGCTTCCCCCAGAACGCGTTCTCCTTCACCAATCCGAGGCGGGACTTCGCGATCAAGATGCCGGCCGTGATCCCGATCAGGCAGAGGATCGCCGTTGTAATGATCTTCCCCTTACCGGGCCGCGTTCCCTTACAGCGGAGAGCGAGTGCGGCGAGGGCAATGCACACAAGGCACCCGCCGATCACGAGCGGCGTCCCCCGTTGATAGAAGACCTTCCAATAAAACACCCCCGTCGTCCGGAACCGCAAATACCCCGTCCGCAGCACGGCGACGCCGGCCAATACACAGGCGGAGAGAACGATTACTATCCAAAACCGGCGCCGGGAGGTTTTAATGAGGGAATTTTTCATGAGCGGATTTGCCATATTTATAGTATACCAAAGAAGAGAGTGAGGAGTTAGGAGTGAGGAGTGAGGAGTTGAATAGAGGCAATAGGCAGTAGGCAATAGAGCAAGTCAATAGTCAATAGTCAATAGGGGGCTCGATATTCGAGCACCCGCCTCAATATCGAGCGCGCTTAAGC
>CAVCBG010000220.1:0-3421 GCA_963600285.1 Anaerovoracaceae bacterium | reverse complement strand
TTCCCTGCAGGAAAAGCAGGATAATCTTAACAAAATCGAGAAGGACATCACCCAATGGAACGCGCGGCTCGACTCCGCGGAGAAGACGATCGAGACCTGGGAAAAGAGTGACAAAGCCGAGCTCGAGAAGCTGCGCCGCGAAGTGCCGGCGGGCGAATTCGCGCTCGATGAACGGGCGGAGCTCGCCTCCGTTGAGAAGCAGATTGCCGACCTCAATTACGACCAAGCCGCGCACGAGGACCTCAAACGGCGGCAGGAATCCCTGTCCGATGCCGAATCCCGCTACCAAGCCCTTCAGCAGGCCGCCGGCGCGGAGAGTCTCGCCCGGGATGCGGTCAATAACTTCGAGACGCAGTTGAAAACCGCCCGTGAGGAGCTGCAAGGCATCACGGAAAAGCGTACCGCCGCGGAGGAAGACCTCGAGACGTACCGTCAGACCGTGCCCGACCTTGAGGAAACGTCCCTCGCGCTCGAGAACGCGTCCGAGGCGGTGACGAAATTCAATCAAGATGTCGGCGTCGCGAGCCAATTGGTGTCGTCGCTTGACGGCGTCCGCAAGTCCTTGGAAAAGAATAAGCTTAAAGAAAAGGAAGCCAACGAGCTCATCAATAATTACAAGGAGCTCGTCAAGGCCTTCAGCGGCAAGGGCATCCCCGCCCTGCTCATGGAACAGGCGCTGCCGGAGCTGGAGGAGAAGGCGAACGACATTCTCCAGCAGCTCAGCGACGGCGAAATGAGCCTCCAATTCCGCACGGAGACGGACTACGCCTCCAAGTCCGCGGAGGGCAAGAAGCAGACGCTGGATATTCTCATCAGCGACGCGTACGGCACCCGCGACTACGACATGTTCTCGGGCGGCGAGGCTTTCCGCATCAATTTCTCCGTCCGCCTGGCGCTCTCGAAGCTCCTCGCCCGCCGCGCGGGTTCCCGCCTGCAGACGCTCGTCATTGACGAAGGTTTCGGCAGCCAGGACGAGGAAGGACGTCAGCGCTTGATCGACGCCATCAACACGGTGAGCAATGAGTTCGAGAAGATCCTCATCATCTCGCATCTGCCCGAGCTGAAGGAAGCCTTCCCCTCGAGCATCGAGGTCACGAAGGACGCGTCCGGCTCCCACGCGGAGGTGCGCCCATGACCGTCGGACTGACGCAGCGCGTCCTCGCGGGCTACCGCGTTCCCCTTTTCGACCTGCTGGCGGAGACCCTCCCCGGCGGGCTGGCTTTGTACGCCGGCAGTCCCCGCGCGGACGAGATGATTGACAGCTCCCGCGAGCCGCAGAAGGCCGTGCTTCACCGCGCGGACAACCTCCACCTCTTCTCGGGGAAATTCTACCTCTGCGTCCAGCGCGACTTGATGAACTGGCTCCGCGAAACCGATCCCGAGGCGCTGATCATGGAAGCGAACATGCGCTACCCGATGTCGGCCTTCGCGGCGGATTGGATGCGCCGGCGGGGACGTCCGGTCATCGGCTGGGGCCTCGGCACCGGCAGCCACGGCGGAGCGCTTCTCCGTTCCCACCTCGCGCGTTACGACGCCCTCATTACCTATTCCTCTGCCGGAAAGCAGAGCTACATCAACGCCGGCTTCCCGGCGGAGCGGATCTTCACCGCCTGCAACGCCGCGGCGCCGCGTCCGACCCGTCCCATGCCGGAACGCCCCGCGGACCGCTATCTGTGTTCGCCGGTGGTGCTCTACGTCGGCCGTCTTCAGGCGCGCAAACGCCTCGACCTCCTCATTCTCGCCTGCGCGCTGCAGGAGACCCGCCCCGCCTTATGGATCGTCGGGGACGGTCCCGAGCGGGCTTCGCTGGAGGCTTACGCCAAGGAAACCTACCCGGAGACGGAGTTCTTCGGCGCGAAGTACGGCGACGAGCTGACCGAGATCTTCGACCACGCGGACCTCTTCGTCCTCCCCGGCACGGGCGGCCTCGCCCTGCAGCAGGCAATGGCCTCCGCCCTGCCCCTGATCGCCGCGGAAGCGGACGGCACCCAGGCGGATCTGGTTCGCCCGGAGAACGGCATTCAGGTGGCGCCCGGTTCGCAGGAAGAGTTGACCGCCGCCATTCGCGAACTGCTGGCGGATCCCGTCCGTCTGCGGAAGATGGGCGCGGAGTCCTTCCGCATTGTCTCCGAGGAGATCAACCTCGAGGCGATGGCGGCCGTCTTCGCGAAGGCGGTTGAATTTGTGAAAGAGAACGGACCGCGAAAATGAAAATCATGCTCATTGCCGACGGGCGCAGTCCCATCACCAAGCGCTGGATCGAGACGATGAACGACGTCAATATTGACGTCTGCCTCGTCTCCACTTACCCCTGCGCCCGCCCGGAGAACGTCTCCGGCTTCTACGTCATCCCCGTTGCCTTCTCCGGCGTCGGGCGGAAAAAGTCCTCCGCCGCGCCCGCCGCGCCGCAGCCCGGGCAGACCGCTGCCGTTCCGAGCGGACGGAGCGGATTGATTGCCCGCTTCCGCCCCTATTTTCTGAACATCCGCTACAAATTCGGCCCGCTGACGGTTCCCTTTTACGGGATCAAGCTGCGCCGTATCATCAAGAAAGTCAAGCCCGACGCCGTCCATGCCCTGCGGATCCCCTTCGAGGGAATGCTCGGCGCCCAACTCCCGAAAGGCATCCCCTTCGCCGTCAGCATTTGGGGCAACGACCTCACCCTTCACGCCAAAGGCTCCGCCCTGATGGGACGCGAGACGACGAAAGTCCTCCGCCGCGCCGATGCCTTGGCTGCCGACGCCGCCCGCGACATTCGTTTGGGACGGATCTGGGGCTTCGACCCGGATAAACAGACCCTCGTCGTTCCCGGCAACGGCGGCATCTCCCTCAGCGACATATGCCTGACCGCCGATGACGGCCAAGTCAACCTCGGCTGGCTGCCGCAGGATTGGCACATCGTCATCAATCCGCGCGGCTTCCGTACCGGGTCCGTGCGCAACGATACCTTCTTTAAAAGCATCCCGATCGTGCTGAGCCGAATGCCGAATACGCTCTTCCTCTGCTGCTCCATGGCCGGGCAGCCCGAAGCGCTGGAATGGGTGAATAAACTGAAGATTGAAAAGAACGTCGTCCTGCTGCCGACCCTGGCGCAGACCGACCTCTGGCCCCTCTTCCGCCGCGCCGAATGCACCGTCTCCGTCAGTCAGCACGACGGCACCCCGAACTCCCTGCTCGAAGCCATGGCCCTCGGCTGCTTCCCCGTTGCCGGCGATATCGAATCCATCCGCGAATGGATCACCCCCGGCGTCAACGGCATTCTCGTCGACCCCGACTCCCCCGAACAGCTGGCCAACGCCATCCTCTGCGCGATCTCGAATCCCCACCTCCGCGCCGCGGCCGCCGATTCGAACCGCTCGATCATCCAACACCGCGCCGAGAAATCCGTAGTCTCCGCCGCCGTCGCCGCGTTCTATAGGCA
>CAVCBG010000219.1:0-3443 GCA_963600285.1 Anaerovoracaceae bacterium | reverse complement strand
CGGAGCCGGTGGAGGCGTTGACGCGGAAGTCATACCAAACGGTCTGGCCGAAGTTGTTCCCTTCCGGGGAGCGCATCTGCCAATAGCCGACGTACTCGCCGTTCTGGGTCGGGGTGGTGAAGTCCACGCTGATCTCAACGGTGTCGCCCGGGGAGACGGTCTTCGGGATGGAGACGTAGTCGGCGGAGCTGTAGATATCGCCCTTGACGTAGGTGAATTTGTAATCCGTGGTCCAGGTGCAGGTGCCGGTGTTCAGCACGTTCCAGGTCTTCGTGGCGGACATGCCCGGGAGCAGGATGGTGCGGTCGGGGATGGAGACGTCGTTGACGAACTGCATACCGTTGCGGCAGCCGGCGGGGTTCGTGTAGGAAGGCGTCGGCTCGGGCGTGACTTCACGGGAGATCACGAGGTCGGTGTCAACCACGGCGGTCGGGGCAACGGCCTGCGACGGGCGGGTGATGGAGGCTTCGATGCTGTCGGAGAAGTCCATGGCGAAGTACTTATCCGCGATCTCCTGGGCGGTGCCGTCCTTGATCATCTCGCGGAAGACGCGGTTGATCTCGGGGACGAGGGTGGAGCCTTTGACCGCGGCGTAGGCGTATTTCTCGTTGACGATCTTATCCTCAACGATGACGAGGTCGGAGTCATTGCGGTATTTCGAACGGAAGACGTCTTCGTCGACGAGAATGAGGTTGACTTCGCCGTTCTTCAGGGCGTTGACGAGGTCCTCGATCTTCGCGAAGGTGTAGACATTCGACGTGGAGACGACGCCGCCCATCAGGAGGTTGGAGGCGACCCATTGCTCGAAGTGCGTGCCCTTCTGAACGCCGACCTTCGCGGAGCCGATCGTGGCCTGGGTGACGGGAGAGCTGCTGAGGCAGACAACGACGCCGCCGGCCTGGTAGTAAGCCATGGTGAAGTCCACCTGCTCACGGCGCTCATCCGTAATGGCAAGGCCGCCGCCGATCAGGTCAACCTGGCCGATGTTCACGGCGTCAATCAGGCCGTCGAAGGCCATATCGACCGCCTGAACTTCCACGCCGAGGCGGCTGCCGATCTCTTTGACGAGGGCAATGTCAAGGCCGTCGAGGGTGGTGCCGTCCATGTAAACGAACGGATAATAATCGGAGGCGGTACCGAACACGAGCGTGCCGGACGACTTGACTTCGGCCAGGTCATCCACAGCGCCGCAGACGGAAGCCGTCAGACAGACGATGATCATTACAAGGGCAAGAATCAATTTACGGGACATAAGCATTCCTCCGGATAAATTCAATTTCCTTTTTTAATTATACGTAAAAAGTATGGAAAAAGTGCGCCGATTCCGGATATATTCTTTACAGAACAGTACATTATAATAAAGCTACAAGTTATTTAGGAGCAGTACCATGGACATCAAAGAAGCACGAAAACTCGTCTGGGATTACGAGAAGATCCCGAATCCGAACGAGACGGATGACTTTCTCTACACCGAGGCGATGGAATACCTGATCGAGGAGAAGCGCAACCCGGAAGATATGCTCCGCCTCGGCGGCTGGTATTACGAGAAGAAGATCTTCGGCCCGGCCCTGCGCTGGTATGAGACAGCCGCGGACCTCGGCTCCATCTCCGCGTGTGAAGGGCTCGGCTACATCTGGTATTACGGCCGCACCGGGAAGAAGGACTACGAGAAGGCCTTCAAATACTATTCCAAGGCCAAGGAAGCGGGCATCCTCGAAGCCGCGGTCAAGATCGCGGATATGTACAAGAACGGCTACTACGTCGAGAAGGATTACGACAAGTACTGCGAGCTGGTCGAGGAGCTCTATCCGAAGGTGAAGAACACCCGCAACGTGTACGACCCGCTGCCGGAGGTCTTCACCCGCCTCGCGCACATCCGCGCCAAGCAGGGACGGACCGACGAGGCTATTGAACTTTACCTCCGGGCGAAGGACTTCCAATGGCAGCGGCTGAAGTACAACAATTGGTTCGGCGACGTCAACATCATGCTGTGGCTCATCGACGACCTGTATGCCCTGACACCGTTCGACGAAAAGGACTTCGACCTCTACGACATGAGTTGGCTGCTGAAGGAAGCCCCGGCGAAGGTCCGCTTCCTTTACAGAGGGAAGCCGTACACCGTCGAGGCCGTGAATGACGACGACGTCTACGCCATCCGCTTCAACGGAAGGTCCTACCCCGACCGCAATACCTTTTACGCCCGCGCCGGAGTGAACGGACATCTGCTCACCGCGCTTTATGAAGACCTTTACGGCTTCAAGATCATCAAGGAGGACGCCGAATGACCGACGAAGCAAGAGAAACCTATGTACAGCTGATCCTGACCCGCGAACGCGTTGAGAAAGAAGCGCTGCAGGCGGAGATGGACTTCACCCGCGAGTTCGGCGAACTCATCCGCGACGTGTTTCAGATGAAAATTGACTGCGTCGCGCTGAAGAAGTCCATCACCTACTGCCAGATGGCGGCGAACCGCGGCGAGGAGATTGACCCGCTCTCGATGCAGGAATACATCGACAGCCACATGGCGGCGTATTACGTGCAGCTGAAGGACCTGTTGCAAAAGGTCGACGCCGCCAAGAGCGCGGAGACGATCTCCGTCGCGGACGTGAACGAGATCAAGAAGATCTACCGCCGGGTCGCGAAGAAGCTTCACCCGGACGTCAGCCCCCTGTGTACGGAGCATCCCGAGCTGATGGAGCAGTTCCAAAAGGTCCTGCTGGCGTACAAGTGCAACGACCTCAAGACCATCCGCGAGGCGGAGACGGTCATCAACAGCATCCTGGACGGGCTCGGCGAGGAGGCATTCGAGACGCCGATTGAGGATATCGAGGCGAAGATCAGCGCGGTCGAAGAAGAGATTTCGCGGATCATGTCGGCGGAGCCCTACACCTTCCGTACGCTGCTGGACGACCCCGAGGCGGTTGAGAAGAAACGGAATGAACTTGAAGCGGAGCTCGCGAGCTACACCAAGTACCGCGATGAGCTCCAAGAGACCCTGAACGCGATGCTCGCGGGGCAGATCGGAGGAAATGAATGAGCAGTGAGATTATTTCGGTATCGACCGGACTGGCAACCAAAGCCGGCGGGTCCGGGAACGGGCTCGGCGAGCTGATCCAACCCCTGACGAGGGAGATTTACCTCTTCGACTCGTTCATCGCGGGGACGACCCACCTGAAGGATCAATCCGTGCTGGAGACGATCTCCGTGGGGGATACGCTGACGCTGCAGCGGGAGACGGACAACAAGTTCGACAGCCGCGCGGTGCTGATCCTGAACGCGGAGAAACAGAAGCTCGGCTACATCCCGGAGAAGGACAACGTCATCTTCTCCCGCCTGATGGACGCGGGGAAGCTCCTCGTGGGGAAGATCAAGTCCATCGAGAAACGGGGCTCCTTCAACCTGATCTCCATCGGCATCTACCTGGTGGATTTTTAGTCCGTGGG
>CAVCBG010000218.1:0-3447 GCA_963600285.1 Anaerovoracaceae bacterium | reverse complement strand
GACAACGCGCCCATGCTGCACCTGCTCGAATCCCGCGGCTTCGTCCGCTGCGGATTGATCACCACCGACGACGGTACGGAACGCATCGCCTTCCAGAAGGTGCTCGGCGTCTAAATCCACACGAATTTCGAATATCAACTATAATTACCTTAGCAAATAAGGGGCAGTCGGCCCCGGGTATTGAATTTAAGGAGAATATCACGATGAAAATTGAATCAGGTCTGCTTTATTCCCAGAATGATGAATGGGTCCGCGTCGACGGCGCCGTTGCCACCATCGGCATCACCGACTACGCTCAGAGCCAGCTTTCCGATATCGTCTACGCCGAAGTCATGGCCGAGGAAGGCGACCTCCTCGAACCCGGCGACCTCATGGGCACCGTTGAATCCGTCAAAGCCGCGGCCGATATCTACTGCCCGGTGACCGGCACTGTCAGCGAAATCAACGAAGCCGTCGTTGACGACCCCGCCATCATCAACACCGACGCCTTCGGCGAAGCTTGGTTCATCAAGGTCAACCTCGAAGGACCTCTCCCGAGTGATCTGATGGACGCCGAGGCGTACAAAAAGTACTGTGAGGGACGGGAGCATTAATGTTCATCCCCCACACCGAATCCGAACGAAAGGAAATGCTTGCCGCCATCGGCGTTGAGAAGATCGAAGATCTTTTCGCGGCGATCCCGGAGAAGCGCCGCTTCCCGAAGCTCGGCCTGCTGAAAGGCATGACCGAGATGGAAGCCTCGGCGCAGCTTCGCGAGATGGCTGAGGCGAACCTCTCCCTGTCGAACGCGAGCTGTTTCCTCGGCGCGGGCGCGTATTATCATTACATCCCCGCCGCTGTCGACATGCTCGTCAGCCGCGGCGAATTCTATACCGCCTACACGCCTTACCAGCCGGAAATCTCCCAGGGCACGCTGCAGGGCATTTTCGAGTATCAGTCCCTCATCGCCCGCCTGACCGGCATGGAATGCGCCAACGCCTCCCATTATGACGGCGCGACCGCCTGCGCGGAAGCCGGCATCATGGCCTATCATCAGTACCGCGGCAAGCGCAAGGAGATCCTCGTCTCCCCCGGCGTACATCCGCATTATCTGAACGTCATGCAGACCTACCTCAGCGACTTCGACGGCGTGAAAGTCATCCGCCCGGACTTCAAGTCCCTGGAAGACATCACCCCCGCGAACCTCGTCGACGGTATCAATGAGAACACCGCCATGGTCGTGGTGCAGTACCCGGATTTCTTCGGTCAGATTTACGACTTCACGGAGCTCGCCGAGGCCGTTCACGCCAAGGGCGCGCTGCTCTGCGTTGCCGTCAACCCGATCGCGCTCGGTCTGCTGAAGACCCCGGGCGAGATGGGCGCGGACGTTGTCGTCGGTGAAGGCCAGCCGCTGGGCATTCCGCTCAACTTCGGCGGCCCGTACCTCGGCATCTTCGCCACCCGCAAGGACCTCATCCGCAAAGTCTCCGGCCGCATCGTCGGTGAGACCGTTGATAACCGCGGTCAGAAGGGCTACGTCCTCACCCTGACCGCCCGCGAACAGCACATCCGCCGCGAGAAGGCGACTTCCAACATCTGCTCCAACCAGGGTCTGAACGCGCTGACCGCCGCCATTTACCTGAGCCTGCTCGGGAAAGAAGGCCTCCGCGAAGTCGCGTCCCTCTGCTGGAACAAGGCGCATTACGCCGCGAAGCAGATCAACGCCATCCCCGGCTTCAAGGTCCTCAACACCGCTCCCTTCTTCCACGAATTCGTGGTGAAGTGCGACGCGCCGGTGGAAGAGCTGCAGGAGCACATGCTGAATCACAGCATCCTCGGCGGCTACGACCTGACCGGGACCTATCCGCAGTTCGACAACTGTCTGCTGATCGCTGTTACCGAGATGAATTCCAAGGACGACATTGACGATCTCTGCCTGATCCTGAAGGGAGGCTGCGAACATGAACACGAAGACTAACACCCAGCCGACGATCTTCGAGCTTTCATCCCCGGGCCGCCGCTGCATGCGCTACCCGAAGTGCGACGTCCCCGCGACGGATCTTCCCGCCGGCCTGGTCCGCGAAGACCTGCCGATGCCGGAGCTTTCCGAAGCGGATGTCGTCCGCCATTACACGAACCTCTCCGAGCTGAACTACTCTCTGGACAACGGCTTCTATCCGCTCGGCTCCTGTACCATGAAGTACAACCCGAAGATCAATGAGAAGCTCGCCCGCCTCGACGGCTTCGTCAACGTGCATCCGCTGCAGCCGATCGAGACCGTTCAGGGCTCGCTGCTGCTCATGTACGAGCTGCAGGGCATGCTCCAGCGCATCAGCGGCATGGACGTCTGCACCCTGACCCCGGCGGCCGGCGCCCACGGCGAATTCTCCGGCGTGAAGACCATCGCCGCCTGGCATAAGGCCATGGGCCATGACAAGCGGAAGATCATGCTGATCCCGGATTCCGCCCACGGCACGAATCCCGCCACCTCCGCCATGTCCGGCTTCAAAGTCAAGCCGGTCCCGACGGATGCCCGCGGCAACATTGACCTCGAACAGCTGGCGCCCCTCTGCAATGATGAGCTCGCCGGCATCATGATCACCAACCCGAACACCCTCGGCCTCTTCGACGAGCATATTGAAGAAGTCAATGAGATGGTGCACAAGGCCGGCGGTCTTGTCTACGGCGACGGCGCGAACATGAACGCCCTCCTCGGCATTGCCCGCCCCGGCGACCTCGGCTTCGACGTCATGCATTTCAACCTGCACAAGACCTTCGCCACCCCGCATGGCGGCGGCGGTCCCGGCTCCGGCCCGATCTGCGCCAAAGCCTTCCTCGCCGACTACATCCCCGGCCCGATCGCCTGCATTGAGGAAGAAGCCACGGAAGAAATGCCTCCGCTCTACGGCCTGAAGATGCCCGAACATTCCATGGGCCAGGTCCGCTCCTTCTGGGGACACTTCGGCGTCATGATCAAGGCGTACGTTTACATTCTGATGGAAGGCGAAGAAGGACTCCGCCGCGTCAGTGAATACGCCACGCTGAACGCCAACTACATTATGGAAGCGCTGAAGAAGTACTATCCGCTGCCGTTCGACCGCCCGTGCATGCATGAGTTCGTCATCGAAGGCAAATTCGAGAACGCCCCCGACGTCCGCGCGCTGGATGTTGCCAAGCGCCTGATGGACTACGGCGTGCATCCGCCGACGAATTACTTCCCGCTGATCGTGCATGAAGCGCTGATGATCGAGCCGACCGAAACGGAAAGCAAGCAGACGCTGGATCAGTTCATCGCCGCCATGATTGCCATCGCCAAGGAGGCGGAGACCGATCCGCAGCTCCTGCACGACTCCCCGGTGACGACCCCGTTCGGAAGAATGGATGAGGTCAAAGCCGCGAAGGATTTGGTTGTAAGTCAATAGTCAGTAGTCAATAGTCAATAGGGATGGGCGTTCGCGTACGCGAACG
>CAVCBG010000217.1:0-3449 GCA_963600285.1 Anaerovoracaceae bacterium | reverse complement strand
GCTGACGGCGGTGCTCTGCATTCCGCTGCTGCTGCCGGACAGCTACGGCGTTACGTCCGACGGGATGTTCCATATGACCAGAATTCGCGGGATCGCGGAGGGCTTGGCGAATGGGTATTTCCCTGTGTATGATGAATTGTATTGGCTGAATAATTACGGCTACGGAACCGGCTATTTCTATCCGGGCTTATTCCTTTATTTCCCGGCGGTTCTCTATCTGTTAGGGTTTTCGCTCCTGACTTGTTACAAAATATTTATCGCGGCGTGCACGTTTCTGTCGCTCTGCACCTTCTACATCGCGGCGAAGCGGATCAGCGGCAGCCGGGGCGGCGCGGTCGCGGCGGTCCTGCTTTTCGGCTTCAGTACTTACCGCGCTATCTGTGTGTTTTACCGCGGCGGGGCGGGGGAAGTGCCGACGTTTATCTTCCTGCCGCTGGTCGTTCTCGGACTGTATGAGATGTTCAATGACCGCCCCGACCGGTGGTGGATCTTCGCGCTGGGTTTCTGGGGGCTGCTCTCCTGTCACCTGCTCAGCATTGTGACCGCGGCAATCGGTACGGCGATCTACCTGCTCTGCCGGATCCGCACGATTTTCCGCGACCGCCGCATTCTGCTCGGACTGGTCAAATCCGTCGTCGTTGTCGCGCTGGTGAGCGCGTCGTTCCTGATTCCGATGGCTGAGCAGTTGAATTACGGCAGTCTGCGCGCGAACACGCTGATGTCCTCGGAGGCCGGCTCCGTCAGCCTGCATCAGGCGATGCCGTGGCGCTGGCTTTTCACTTTCTTCCACGACTGGAGTTTCAACGAAAAATGGCAGCGCTGTGTTTATCCCGGCTGGATGCTTCTGCTGGTCGTGCTGAGCCGAATCCCGCTGTGCTTCCGGAAAAAGCGTTTCCGCGCCGCCGATACGATGCTCGTGGCGGCGATCATTTACATGATCTGCGCGACCGATCTTTTCCCCTGGGAGACATTTTCGTGGCTGCTGCAGCGGCTTCAATTCAGCTGGCGGATGCTGCAGGAAGTCACCGTCCTGCTGCCGCTGGCCGCGGCTGTATATTTCCGTGAGTATTTCGAGGAAAAACATACCTTCCTCGCTTTGTCCGTGATCACCATCGGCTGCGCCGTGTGCGCGTTCCCGATTTATGAAGATACGGTCGCCAACCGCACGGTGTCGGAAGACGAATTCATCATGCAGGATAATCGTGTCGCGGGGATGGAATACATGCCGCAGGGACTGACGGCTGAGTTCATTGACAAAAACGCGGACACGGTGCTGTGCGATACCGACGCCGAGATCCTCTCGCATAAACGGAGCGGATTGAGCTTCACCTTCTCGTATTCCGGCGCGGGCGAAGGGACGAACTTCGCCGTTCCCTTGACGAGCTATTACGGCTTCAAAGCCGAGCTGACCGATGAAGACGGCACCACGCAGGAGATCCCTGTCGGCCGCAGCGATAACGGCTTGGTATCGGTCCGCGGGACCGGTTCCGGAACGATCCGCGTTTGGCTCGAGAAGACCACCGCCCAGCGGGTGTCGGAATGCGTCTCCCTGTGCACGGTCGTCTTGATCGGCGTTTACTGCCTCCGCAAGCGCCGCAAGAGCTCCGCGGAGAATTGACGCCGTTATCACGAATCAACCGCCGGGGCCGGGCATTCCTTGTATAATAAGACAGAATACTATGTGAAGGGTGAATCACAATGTTTGAATCTGAACAGAAATCGCTCGCAGAGCAGATCAACAAATACCTGAAAGACAACAACCTGCCGGACATGAACGTCCAGTGGTCGTGGATCCCGTTCAGCGGGAACTGGGGCATTGCCACCTCGTTCTTCCAGCTGGCGTCCCGCGACGCCAAGGAAAAGGGCGTCAAGATGAATGTCCCCGCCCACGCGCAGGACATCGCGCAGGGCATCGCCGACACGATCGAGCTTCCCTACGGCTTTGAACGCGCGGAAGCGGTCAAGGGCTATTTGAATATTTACTTCTCCTCGAAGATTTATTCCCAGCGCGTCATCGACGAAGTCCTTGAAAAGGGCAATGACTACGGCAAAGGCGAACCGACCGGCCAGCGCGTCATGGTTGAATTCAGCCAGCCGAACACGCACAAGGCGTTCCACGTCGGCCATCTGCGCAACGTCATCCTCGGCAACTCCGTCTGCAACATCCTCGAGAAGTCCGGCGACGAAGTCATCCGCGCGAACTACCTCGGCGACATCGGTCTGCACGTGATCAAATGGATGTGGTGCTACCTGAAATATCATAACGGCGAACAGCCGTCCGGCGACATTACCCGCTGGATGGGCGACATCTACGCCGAAGCGTCCCGCCGCCATGAGACGGAACCGGATGCCGACGCCGAGATCCGCGCCCTCTTCGCCCGCTGGGACCGCCGCGACGAAGACGTCGTTGAGCTGTGGAAGACCACCCGCCAGTGGTCCCTCGACGGCTTCGATGACATTTACAACGAACTGGGCGTTCACTTCGACCATCTCTATTTCGAGAGCGAAGTGGAAGACTCCGGCAAGGTCATCGTCGACGAGCTGATTGAGAAGAAGATCGCGGTCGACGAACGTCCGGAAGGCGCTGTCGTGGTCAAGCTCGACGACCTCTGCGGTACGAAAGACAAATACCGCGTCCTCGTCGTCCTGCGCTCCGACGGCACGTCCCTTTACGCGACGAAGGACCTCTCCCTCGCCATCAAGAAATTCGAGCAGTTCAAACTCGACCGCTCCATCTACGTCATCGACGTCCGCCAGTCCCTGTACATGCAGCAGATTTTCAAGACCATGGAGCTCATGGGCTATCCGTGGACGAAGAACCTCTACCATCTGGCGTATGAGATCGTCAACCTGCCGGGCAACGTGACCATGTCCTCCCGCGACGGCACGGTCGTCTTCCTGCAGGACCTGCTGACCGAAGCCACTTCCCGCGCGCTGCAGATCGTCAACGAGAAGAACCCGTCCCTGCCGGAAGAGACGAAGAAGCAGATCTCCCACATCGTCGCCCTGGGCGCGCTGAAGTACTCCATGCTCTCCCGCGACAACACGAAGATCGTCACCTTCGACTGGGAAGCCGCGCTCGACTTCAACGGACAGGCCGCGCCGTACATTCAGTACGCTGCCGTCCGCGCCAACTCCATCCTGCGCAAGGCCGGCGGTGTCCTGCCCGAGTCCCTGGTGCCGGAGTATGAGCTGACCGAGAGCGAAGTTGCCCTGATCGACCTGATCGCCCGCGTCCCGAAGGAAGTCCAGCGCTCCGCGAAGGAAATGAAGACGCTCTACCTTGCCAACCTCGCGTACGATATTGCTCAGGCGTACAACACCTTCTACCGCGTCTGCCCGGTCATCCAGGCTGACGAGAACACGAAGAACTACCGACTGCGCCTCTCCGCTGCCGCCCGCCAGGCGATCGTCGTCTGCCTTGCTCTGCTGGGGATTGACACGCCGGA
>CAVCBG010000216.1:0-3456 GCA_963600285.1 Anaerovoracaceae bacterium | reverse complement strand
TTTCGACTTTGCAATTTTCGAAGCTCAGATCCCAATCTTTCTTCCGCTCGAACCGGAATGACCGCTGTCTCGGAATCTTCCCGTTCTTCGGCCAAGACAAACAGCAGGTGTAATCGGAGTTTATCTTCGGCACGTAGCAGAATTCCGTCTGGCGCAGGAAGCGGCCGTCGTGATACAGGCGAACACTGTAGGTCCCAAACCGCGTTTCATCCGCCTCAAAGTGTTGATTAAGACGCAGCGTGACGGATTCATCTCCTCCATCGCATTGTACGGGGATCCTTTTCGAACCGACGCGGATTTCCAGATCCTTCCTGAACGCCAGCTCTCTCAGATCAAGGCGGAGGTCGGGCATTCGCGTGAACAGGTTCGCCCCGCTGTCAGCGGGAAGGGAGAAGAGCGTCCGTCCTTCAAGGGACATCGTGATCCGGGGCCTGGCGGTAAGCATCGCGTCTCTCGACGGCGATTTGATTTTGAGGAAAGCGCCGGCACCGCTCACGGATACCGAATACGAACGATATTCACCGCTCTGCATCGGGTAAACCTGTTCGGTATAAGTGATGTTGCGGCATTCCTCAATCGCCGCGGTGTCTTTGATGACGAGCGAACAGAACGGAATGGAGAGATACCCCGAATTGATTACCGCGCCGCGGTCGTTAAAGCAGACGAAGTCCTCGATCCCGGGGATATCAAATGAAATCAAATCCGTGTCGTTCTCATTCTCGGCATCCCGCAGGGAAACCGAATACGCCGCGGCGGGGTAAACGGGGATCGTGAGCGAGTCGACGTACCGCTTCCCGTCATCGCCGAAGACTCTGCAGGCAGCCTCGGCAGTCTTTCCGCCGCCGCTGACCGTCCAGCGCGCTTTTTCAATCCAGTCCCGCGAAAGGATCGTCCGCGGCAGGACCATGCATAACCCGCGCCGTCCTTCCTCAAAGGTCAGGAACGGCTTGATTTGATGCTGCTGCGAGGCGGCTTTCCCGCGGACCGCGGCTTTGGCCTTCTCCTGCTCGTTCCATTCCTGATATTGAATCTCGTACCTTGACTCAACCGTGCCGCGCTGCTCAACCGCGAGCATGGCGTCGCGGACGTTCAGAATGTATTCAATCGCGTCCGTCTCCCGGAAATTATCGAGGAAGTTCCGCATCGGTTTGCGGATCGTATACGCTTTTTGACTGATCAATTCCTCAATGAACAGCTGCGGATCAAAATAGCCGCGGTTGCCGCTCTTGATGGCGAAGAACAGATCATCCAGGCAGGAATCCGGCGGCAGGCAGGCTTGATAAATGATGGGCTCGACGTATTTCCGCTGCTCATCTTTTACCTGATCGTAATTGAAACCGCGGTCTCGGAACGTCTCCAAAATCCGGCTCCCGATCTCACGCTGTGAGCTTACCGGGATCTTGATCCCCAATTCCGACTCGAAGAGGCGCCAGAAATTTTTGTCGTATTTGTAGCGGACCATGAAGACGGCGAAAGTCGTCACCGCGGTGGGATAATGGCTTAGAATCGTTTTCAGCGGTTTATATTTACACCGCTCGGAAATGCACGCCTTGAGGTATTCATAACTCTCAATCGGCAGATCGAGATGCCCCCAGTAAGACTTCCCCTTGAGCTCGTCAATTGTGAGATTTTCAATATGGAATAATAACATCGGCTGTTTCAGATTCATACCCAACTCCTTCTGAAAAACGGCTTTTGAATTGCTTCTATTTAATATATCCGGCCGCGGCGGTATTTTGCCGCGTATAAGTTCATCAAGTTCGGCCGGCGTCCCCGGCTTTGATAAAAATTGTAGAATTAATATACCATTATCCCGCGTTTCTGTAAAGATGAAATTCGCGGGGACGGCCTCGGCACTTGCGGGCAGCAGCCGCTTTTAACACAACACTCCCTGCCGTTCAGCGGGGAGTGTTGTGTTTCAGTCGAGGTCCATTATGTCTATCGCTCGGATGAGCTCTTTCTGCCGTTCGTAGAAGAGCAATTCCTTGTTGTGGGCGAAGTATTCTTTGCAGCCGTAGCGGCTGATGAATCGCGCGGTCAACGGATTGATCGTCAACTCCGTCACGAGGATGAGGACCTCCTGGCTCTCATTCCCGAATGCCTGCTCGCAGAAAACGAAGGCGTTTGACATCCGGCTTCCTGCCGCGGCGGCGGATGCCTTGACTTTCCCCCGCATGGATTCGAAGTCCGTCCGCAGCGCGTTGAAAGCGTCCGCGCCCTTCAATGAGGCGCCGGCCAATTCCGCGGCTTTCTCACGCAGATATGAATCGAAGCGGTAGAGAACCGTCTGCGCGTCCTGCGGCATCGTTCCGGCTTTTTTCCCGGTCTCGATGGCAGCCTGATTCTCCCGAATCTGCTTACGAATAATTTCGCCGGGGTCGGCGGACTCGGCCTCGAAGGCGGGCTTATACTGCTTCAGGAACTCGAAGTAGGTCTCAAAGACCTTCTCTTCCGTTGTGAAACTTTGGATCGTGTCATTGATCCCGTCCAGGATCAGCCCAAGCAGGGAGAGCCTCTCGTCGAATTTCGCTGATTTCGCTCGCACCAGAATATCCCGCGGAGCGCTGCCGGCGAGGATCTTGTCCACCTGGTAGTCCGACTTGTATTTATTGAACAAGTCGTAATAAACGGCGAACTCTTTCGCGATTTCGGGGAACTGCAGGTACTGCGAGATCAACGTCTCCGACACTTTCAGGTTGTGGTATTCATACAGCCGCAGCATGTCGGAAAGGTCAACCCACCCGCGGGCTGTCACGAACTGTTTCCCGCCGACGACGGATTCTATTTTGTAAAAGCGGTCCTTTTTGATGTCAAGATAGGTCGTAATTGCGGGATGAACCGACTTAGCGTAAGCGTATTCCTTCCAAACATCATAATCCGGCTCGACATCGATCCGCTTCAAGCGGTCCCAGGTGACAATATCAAAATTCCGCACGGAATTGTTGTACTCCGGCGGGTTGCCGGCGGTGACGACGATCCATCCGTCCGGGACTTTGTGCCTGCCGAAGGTTTTGTATTGAAGGAACTGAAGCATGGACGGCGCGAGGGTCTCGGAAACGCAGTTGATCTCATCCAGGAAGAGAATGCCGTGCTTCAGCCCGGTGGATTCAATCATGTCGTACACCGAGGCGATGATCTCGCTCATGGTGTATTCGGAGACGCTGTATTCGATCCCGCCGTAGTTCTTTTTGACGATGAACGGCAGCCCCAACGCGCTCTGCCGTGTATGGTGGGTCATGGCGTAAGAGACCAGCCCGACGCCGAGCTCCTGCGAGATCTGCTCCATGACGGCGGTCTTGCCGATCCCCGGCGGACCGATCAGAATGATCGGGCGCTGCTTCTCGATGGGGATCAGAAACCGCCCGTATTCGTCCTGCGTGAAATACGCCTGCATGGCGTTTTTGATCTGCTCTTTTGCTTCTTTGATGTTCATTCAATCAACCTTTCCGCCGTATT
>CAVCBG010000215.1:0-3465 GCA_963600285.1 Anaerovoracaceae bacterium | reverse complement strand
AGCAGCGCCCCGCCTTCGCCCATGCTGTAGTTTTTCGTCTCATGGAAGCTGTAGCAGCCGAAATCGGACAGCGCCCCGAGCGCCTTTCCCTTGTAAGTAGCCATCACGCCCTGCGCCGCGTCCTCAACAACACGGAGGTTGTACTTCGCGGCAATGGCGTTGATGGTGTCCATCTCGCAGGCTACGCCCGCGTAATGAACGGGGGCGATGACCTTCGTCTTCTCGGTGATGGCGCTTTCGATCAATTTCTCGTCAATATTCATCGTGTCCGGGCGGATATCGACGAAGACGATCTTCGCCCCGCGGAGCACGAAGGCGTTCGCGGTCGAGACGAATGTGAAGGAGCTCGTGATCACCTCGTCCCCCGGCTTGATATGGCAGAGAAGAGCGGCCATTTCAAGCGCGTGCGTGCAGTTGGTCGTCAGCAGGGCTTTGGCGGTGCCGGTCCTTTTCTCGATCCATTGACTGCATTCTTTCGTGAACTGTCCATCGCCGCAGATCTTGTGGTTCATGATCGCTTCGTGGATCTTCTCTTCTTCGGTGCCATAGTAAGGAGGGATGTTGAAAGGTATCATTTTCATCTCCAATCAAGTCGTTTCTGAAGTTTATTATATTATCTTTTTCGTGAACCTCATGACATTTTACGCAATCCTGTTCCGGATGCGTGATAAAAGCGCCGCGGCCCGGAAACGCGCAGAGGAATAACAGCATCGTTCTTTGAACGGGTTCAGTTCTTATCACTCCGCTTAGTGCAACAATTCCCATCATATGGAAAGTGCCGTGATTCCGATATGATTCACATACCGGCATACCGGCGTGAAAAGACCGTGTTTCAACATCAATTTTCACACAATTTCGCGATAGCGTCATATAATAAATAGTTAGTAAAGAATTCGGATAATTTCCGTCTTTAGAACTGCTGCAGGGAATTTCAGATGGTAAAACGATTGCTTCGAATGTATATGCTGCTGCTGATCGCGATGTTTATTCTCATCGCGGCTGTCGGCGTTGTATCCATTCATTACGTCACGAAGGATGCGGTCAAGAACCTAATGCATCAAACCATCACATCGCAGCAGACGCGTTATAACGACGTTCTCAAGATTACGGAGAATTCCGTAAATATGCTCGCGACGTTCGCGAACCACGCCTTGACAACCGCCGATGGGCTTGGCTCTGCCTCGAACTCTTTCAAGATTGAAGCGCTGAACCTCGCGGAGCAATTCTCGGCGATTTCCGCTGTCTATTTCGAATATGATCCGGAATTTACCGTCGATGAAGGTTCCGAATTCATTATCGTCCGCTCCGAAAATTTCAACAATTTTATTGAAAGGGATTTCGTCAGCATTGACGGTTATGAACGAACCGATCCCAAAGTCAACTGGTACTACGGCGCTGTTTCAAGCGGACACGGGATTTGGACCGATCCTTACTATTGCGACGTTACCTCGCATTGGGTGATTTCCTATTCAGCCCCTGTCTACACCGGCTACACCAATCACATCGTCGGCGTCGTCGGCATGGATATTGACATTTACCGGCTGATTCAGATGTCCTCTCAGGGCATGCAATATCCATCCTCGCAATTCTTCCTCGTCGTCCCGAATAAGCTTCTCACGTACACCTGGTATCCGGAAACCGGCATCAAGACTGAATACGTTTCGTCTTCTCTTTATAAACAATTCTCTTCGGTTGAGGACCTCTCAGAATTTCAGAAATACCACTCCGATGATGGGGAGGATTATTATATCCAAAGCGCAAAGCTCACGAATGGGCTTCGTCTGCTTTTGACAGTCAAAGTCTCCGAAACACTTATCGCGCGCAGGAGAATGGCCCTTATCTCTGTGTGCATCATGGCGGTCTTCCTCGCGATCGGCGCTTATTTCATCACTACCCGCACACAAGCCATCGAAAAGCCTTTGAAGAAGCTGACCCTTGTCGCGCAGCAGTACGCCCTCGGCAACTGGAATGAGTCTTATTCCTGCCATTCCGCCGATGAGATTCAGGACCTTTCGGAAGCCATTTCCCTGATGGCGCAGACGACGCGCAAGAGTTTTGAAATCATCAGCCGCCAGGCGTACAAGGACGCTTTGACCGGCCTGAAGAACAAAGCCTCGTTCGACGAGTATGTTCAGAAAGTCATCCGAAATGACAGCGGCGCTTATAACACATACGCGCTGATCTTGTTCGATGTCAACTTCCTCAAGAAGGCCAACGATGAGTACGGGCACGAAATCGGCGACCAGCTGCTGATCAACGCAGGACGCTTCATTTGCGATACGTTCCGCCACAGCCCGGTCTTCCGCATCGGCGGGGATGAATTCGTCTCGATCCTTTACACCTCCGACTTTGAGATCCGCGACAAGCTGCTCGAGAGTTTCAGAAACGAACAGGACACGATCCCATCAGGCGTTCCCGGCATGAAGCTCTCCGTCGCCTCCGGTATGGCTGTCTTCCCGGATGACGCCGCCGATTACAACGTGTTGTTCGAAATCGCCGACGCCCGCATGTACGAGAACAAGAAGCTGATGAAAGGCGAACGTACGGATTGAACCGCCCGCCGCGGTTTATGGAAATGAAATCACAATGAGCGCGGCACCGCTCCGCGCCGAACTGAAAGGAATGAATCAATGGAATTCTCTTATAACACGCAAGGAACCTGCTCTTCCAAAATCTTCTTTGAAATCAACGACGACGACAAGACCCTTCATAACGTCAGCTTCGTCGGCGGCTGCTCCGGCAACCTGCAGGGCATCAGCCACCTGGTTGAAGGCATGAAGGCCGAAGACGCCTTGGAACGCCTCAAGGGCATCGCCTGCGGCGATAAACCGACCTCCTGCGGCGATCAATTCGCCCGCGCCATCAAGGCCGCGCTTGACCATATGGAAAAGAATCAGGCGTAAATTATTCCGCTTCACAAACGCGAAACAGCCGAACTTTGATTCGGCTGTTTTTTTGTATCATTTCCCCCTGTACAAATAAGAAAAAAGAATTATAATCAATATTGTATCGTGTAAAGGGACATTGTCCCGCTAAATGATACAGAAAGAAAAAACGGGAAATGGCTGCTTTAAACAATCAATTCGTCAACAGGATTTTTTCCTTATTGGATTGTTTTTCCGAGGAAAGACCGGAGCTCGGCGTACGTGAAGCCGCGCGGATGCTGGATATCTCCCCCAGCTCCTGCGGGCGTCTGATGAGCGAACTTCGGGACGAGGGCGTGCTGACGCAAAGCAGCGACAACCGCATGTATTCCTTGGCCGGCCGTGTCATGCGCTGGGCCGGGGTTTACACCGCCTCATCGGATCTGCGCCGGAAGGCTTATCCTTACATGGAGCAGATGGCCAAGCAGACGAATGAAACCGTCACGCTCTACACCGCCGAAGAATACGACCGGGTCTGCGTTGAGCGGATCGAAAGCCAGATGACCGTCCGCATTGTTGAGCCGGTCGGGACGCGGATCTC
>CAVCBG010000214.1:0-3471 GCA_963600285.1 Anaerovoracaceae bacterium | reverse complement strand
GGATAATATCAGTGTATCATATCCGCTTCAACCCGATAAGAGCCGTAAATCACTGCATTTTGTCCTTACTTTTCTTTAAAATAAGCGCGATTCGGTGAGGTGTGTTATCATAGGTCAAGACGAAAAAGCCCGTGAAAAAGTTGGCATAAAAGTTGTCACGAGTTTTTAAGATTTATCGTCATCACATTTACCCCTTTCGGAAAGTTATGTTATAATGATTGAGCTCACCCGACGAGTCCGGGTGTGTTGTGTTGTGTTGTGTCCGTACGGACAGCCGGTGATGAGACTCGAGAACAGCCGGTGAAACGGCAGGAAACTGCCATAGTAATAGTTTTGGAGGCTATAAGAAGTGCCAACCATTAACCAACTGATCAGAAAAGGTCGAAAGACCCCGTCAGTGAAGAGTAAGGCTCCTGCGCTGCTGTATACTTACAATTCCAGCAACCAGCGCCGTACCCGTGTCGCTGAGGGCGCTCCGCAGAAGCGTGGTGTCTGCACGAACGTTCGTGCCACAACCCCGAAGAAGCCGAATTCCGCTCTGCGAAAGATTGCCCGTGTTCGTCTGTCCAACGGTCTCGAAGTGACCGCCTACATCCCCGGCGAAGGCCATTCCCTTCAGGAACACAGCGTTGTTCTCGTCCGTGGTGGTCGTGTGAAGGATCTCCCTGGTGTTCGTTACCACATCGTTCGCGGTACGCTTGATGCGACCGGCGTTGCGAAGCGCGGCCAGAGTCGTTCCAAGTATGGCGCCAAACGTGCCAAGAAATAATCTGAAACGGAGATTTTAGAATGCGACGTACTAAGCCTGAAAAGCGGGAACTCGTCCCGGATGTACGCTATAACAGTACATTAGTTACCAATTTAATCCGCCGTATCATGCTGAACGGCAAGCGCAGCACTGCCACCACCCTGGTTTACAAGGCGATGGATATCATGGCTGAAAAGACCGGCAAGGATGGTCTCGAAGTCCTCGAAACTGCGCTCTCCAATGTCGGTCCTGTCATGGAAGTCCGCCCCCGCCGTATCGGTGGTGCCACCTATCAGGTTCCTGTTGAAGTTCCTGTTAGCCGCCGCCAGACCCTGGCTATGCACTGGATTATCGAAGCTGCCAGAAAACGCACCGGGAAAGCCTTCTCCGAAGATCTCGCCGCTGAATTCCTCGATGCCTTCAACAGCACCGGCAGCGCTATCCGCAAACGTGAAGAAACCCACAAGATGGCCGAAGCCAACCGTGCGTTCTCTCACTATCGCGCTTAATTTAGGATAGTCAAAGTTATGACGAGAGAATTTCCGTTAGAAAAGTACCGCAACTTTGGTATTATCGCGCACATTGATGCCGGTAAAACCACGACGACCGAACGAATCCTGTTTTACACAGGGAAGACTTATCGTATCGGCAACGTTGACGACGGCAACACTGTAACGGATTGGATGGAACAGGAGCGCGAACGGGGTATTACGATCGTATCCGCCGCGGTGACAGCCGAATGGAAAGGCTATCGCATGAACGTCATCGACACCCCGGGGCACATCGACTTCACCGCTGAAGTTCAGCGATGTCTGCGTGTCCTTGATGGCGGTGTTGTGGTGTTCGACGCGACCCAGGGTGTTGAACCGCAAAGTGAAACCGTCTGGCGTCAAGCGGATAAGTATAATGTCCCGCGCATTTGTTTTATCAACAAGATGGATCGCACCGGGGCTTCTTATGAACGCTCCATTGAAACGATCCGCAAGCGTTTGGGCGCGCATCCGATCGCGATGCAGATGCCGATCGGGGCCGAAGCCAACTTCGAGGGTGTCGTTGACATTCTGAAGCAGAAGGCTTATTACTGGCAGGATGAACTCGGTACCGAGATGATCGAAACCGAGATCCCCGAGAAAATGCGTGCCGATGCCGCAGCCGCGCGTGAAGCGCTGGTTGAGGAAATTGCCGGACTTGATGATGATCTGATGGGCCGCTTCATCGAAGGTGAAGAGCTCAGCAACGAAGACCTGATCAAGGGTCTCCGCCGCGCGGTCATCGCCGGTGTCTGCAACCCGGTTTACTGCGGTTCCTGTCTGCGCAACAAGGGCGTTCAGCCCCTGCTCGACGCGGTCGTGGACCTGCTGCCGTCTCCGCTGGATATCCCTCCGGTCAAGGGACATTCCCTCGATGGGGAGAAGGAAATCCTCGGCCATGCCGATGATGATGAACCGGTCAAAGCGCTTGTTTTCAAGATCGTTACCGATCCCTATGTTGGGCGTCTGTCATACTTCCGTGTTTACTCCGGAACGGTCAAGCAGGGCGCTATGCTCTTGAACCCTGTCAAGGGGAAGAAAGAACGTATCGGCCGTTTGATCCGCATGTATGCGGACCGACGTGATGATGTAGACGAAGTATACGCCGGCGATATCGCGGCTGTTCTCGGGCTGAAAGAAACTTTCACCGGTGATACGCTTTGCGACCAGCATCATCCTGTTGTTCTTGAATCAATCAGTTTCCCGGAACCGGTTATCTCGGTTGCCATTGAGCCGAAAACGCTCGCCGATCAGGAAAAGATCGGTCTGGCACTGCAGAAGCTGGCTGAAGAGGATCCGACTTTCCGCGTTCGTACGGATGAGAATACCGGTCAGACAATCATTTCCGGTATGGGCGAGCTCCAGCTTGCCATTATCACCGATCGAATGAAGCGCGAGTTCAGGGTCCAGGCGAATATCGGTAAGGAACGTGTCTCTTATAAAGAAACGATCCGCAAGGCTGTTGAAAAATACAGCTACAAATATTCGAAGCAAACCGGCGGCCACGGCCAGTATGGGCATGTCGTACTGAACGTCCGTCCGAATGAACCCGGGAAGGGGATTGAATTCGTCAACAATATCATTGGCGGGGCTATTCCGAAAGAATACATTCCTGCGGTTGAGAAGGGCGTCCTCGAAGCGGCCGAATCCGGCCCGGTGGGCGGTTTCCCGATGACCGATGTGAAGGTAGAACTTATCGACGGCTCCTTCCATGAAGTTGACTCCAGTGAAATGGCTTTCAAGCTTGCCGGCTCCATGGCCTACAAAGAGGCCTGCGAAAAGGCGAACCCGGTTCTCCTTGAGCCGATCATGAAAGTGGAAGTCACCGTTCCCGAAGAATACTTTGGGGACATCCTGGGGCAGATCAGTTCGCGCCGCGGCGAGATCCAGGGCTCTGAAATGAACATGGGCAACTCCCAGATCATTCACGCGATGGTACCGCTTGGCGAGATGTTCGAGTATACAACCGTTCTGCGTTCAGCGACGCAGGGACGTGGTGTATTTTCAATGGAATTTGACCACTATGCAGCGGTATCTGACGCGACTGCATCGAAAATTCTAAATAATTAATTGCTTTCT
Organism: Anaerovoracaceae bacterium; assembly: GCA_963600285.1. Lineage (GTDB taxonomy): Bacteria > Chloroflexota > Anaerolineae > Anaerolineales > Anaerolineaceae > Flexilinea. The sequence goes on along the minus strand of CAVCBG010000214.1, from coordinate 114 downwards.
TTAGGAGAATAGAAGAAATGGCAAAACAGCATTTTGACCGAAGCAAGCCCCACCTCAACGTGGGTACCATGGGCCACATTGACCATGGTAAAACTACCCTGACCGCCGCGATCA
>CAVCBG010000213.1:0-3493 GCA_963600285.1 Anaerovoracaceae bacterium | reverse complement strand
CTATTGACTATTGACTACTGACTATTGACTTTAGATACCGATGATACATCACCAGCGAACCGGAGACCGCCACGTTGTAGGACGGGTAGTTGATCGACTCGATCTCGACGAGCTGATCGCACTTCTTCATCACCTCGTACGGCAATCCGTTGCTCTCCGAGCCGAGCAGGTACACCGCCCGCAGGGGATGGGAGAATTCGGCCAGCGGGGTGCCGCCCATTTCGATGCCGACCAATTGCGCGCCGCGGGGACGGGCGGCGAGGAAGGCGTCGAAGTCGGCGTAATGGCGCATGGGAATGCGTTTCTCCGCCTGGACAACGTCCGAAGGCTGGCGGCGCGGTTCGGGACCGATGACGAAGATCCCCGCGGCGCCGAGCTGGTAGGCGCTCCGCCAAAGGGTGCCGACGTTCTCCGCGGTTCTCGGGAAGTAGATCCCGATCTCAAAATAGCCCTGCGGTTTCTCGATCATTCTTTCTCTCCGTCGTTCTCCGGCCCGTATTCGCCGTAATCCAGCACCTCCCGCGGGATGGCGGGATTCGCGTTCGGCGGGCCGATAATTCCTTCATTCTCCATCCGCGCGAGCAGTTTGTTGGCGCGGCTGTACCCGATGGACAGGCGGCTGACGAGCATATTCGCGGACGCCCTCCCCATCCTCTGCACCATCTTCACCGCTTCGGGATAGAGCATATCCCCATCCGGCTTCAACGGCGGCGTCGGCTCATTGAAGAGCGGCAGCTGCGTCAGCATTCCGTTCGCCGTCTGCGGTTCGCGGATGACTTTCTCCGTTACCGGCTGCGGCACGTGGACGAGGTCGGGGTCGTTATTCTCCGGCTGATTGTCAATCCGCGGCTTCGACTGCCAATAATTCACGATGCGCTTGATCTCATCATCCGAGACGTAAACGCACTGCAGGCGCTTCAGGGACGTCTCCTCGGTGGAGAGGAAATACATATCGCCCTTGCCGAAGAGGTTCTCCGCCCCGGTGCGGTCCAGAATGACCTGGCTGTCGACATACGACGCGACCGCGAAGGCGATTCGTGTCGGGAGGTTGCCCTTGATCGTGCCGGTGATGACATCCCGGGACGGACGCTGGGTCGCGACGATGAGGTGAATGCCCATCGCGCGGGCGGTCTGCGCCAGGCGGACGATGCTCGTCTCAACGTCGGAGGCGGCTTCCATCATCAAATTCGCGAGCTCATCAATGACGAGGACGATGTACGGCAGCGCCTTCGCCGGGAACTTGCGGTTGTATTCCTGAATGTTGCGGACGCCGTTCTCCATGAAATGCAGGTTGCGCATGTCCATCTCGCGCAGCACCCACTGCAGGACGTTGCTCACCTGCTCAATGTCGGTCACGACCGGCGTGATGAGATGCGGGATGCCGTTGTAGCCGGTCAGCTCGACGCGTTTCGGGTCGATGAGGACGAGCTTGAGGCGGTCCGGGGAGTTGTACATCAGCAGCGTGGCGAGGATGGCGTTCAGGCAGACGGATTTACCGGAGCCGGTGGCGCCGGCGATGAGCAGATGCGGCATGCGGGTCAGGTCCGCGCCGAAGATGGCGCCGTTGATGTCCTTGCCCAGGGCAATGCCGAGCTCCCGCTTCTTCGAACGGAAGTCTTCGCTCTCCAGCACCTCGCGCAGCGAAACCGGGATGCGGGTCTTGTTCTGCACCTGCACGCCGACGTAGGTCTTGCCGGGGATCGGGGCCTCGATGGCGAGCTGCTTGACGGAGAGCTCCATCTCGAGGTCCTTCTGCAGGTTCTCGATCTGCTTGATGCGGACGCGGGTCTTCCGACCGCCGCGCTCCACGAAGCCCGGCTCCACGCCGAACTGCGAGAAGGTCGGCCCGCATTGAATGTCAACCACCTGACTCGGCGCGCCGAAGGTGTCCAGCAGGCGTTCAATCTTCTCCGCCTGCGCCTTGATGGCGGGGTCGTCGGGCGAGGTGCCTTTGTACTGCTTGGCCGGGTCGAGGATCTTATCCAGCGTCGGCAGGATCCACGGGTCCGCGGGCTTCTCTTCTTTCGTTTCCGCCTTCTCCTCAACCGGAATGGTCGGGACAAAGGAGCGGTCGATCTCTTTCGTGACGGTGACTTCGCCGGAGTCCTCATCCAGGCTGACCTTGCGGGCGCGGACTTTGACCTCGGGCTGCGGTTCGGGTTCGGGATCGGGCTCGACGGGCGCGGGCGCGGAGAGCAGGCCGCTGCCGTTGTGATCGTGCTTGCCGAAAACCGGTTCCTCGGGGACGGGTTCGTCCTCAACGGCCGCCGCGGCTTGCTTGACCTCGGCGATCTCCTTCTGCAGCGGGGATTCCTCGGCGGGGATCTCGGTCAACGCCGGGCCGTCGGGCTTCGGCGTACGTTTGCGGACGCGGGCCTTCGGCTTCTCAACGGTTTCGGCGACGGGCGAATTCGTCTCTTCGCGGACAGCGGATTCGGGGACCATGGCGTCCTTATCCGGGATGGGGCGGGAGATTTCGACGAATGTCTCACGCAGACGGCGCAGGGTGCTGCCGCCCGCGGCGAGGACGTTCGGCTTCTCCTTGACGGATTCCTCCGGCTTCTCCGCCGTCAGCAGTCCGATGGACGAGCGGAAGTCCTTCTCAATATCGCTCGTCAGCGGTTCGGGTTCCTCTTCCTCCTCCGCGTCCGCGGCGGTGAAGACATTCTCCCAATACACGCGCACGGGGACGTCGTCCTTGTTCTCCTTGGCTTCCTTGTCCTTGTTCACGAAGTAGCGCCAGATCTGCCAGAGGAAGAAGATGATGCAGAGGATCATGACGATCACCGTCCCCGCGGAGCCGATGGTTCCGAGGAGCAGGCGGTCGATGAAATCCGCGATGGCGCCGCCGTTTTCGCGCGGGTCGCCGGGCGGGACGGCGCGGTTCGCGGTGTGCTGGAGCATCCATTCGAAGAGCATGAAGAGCCCGAAGAAGAACAGGAACATCTTATACGGGACCTGCTTGAACTTCTTCCAGCGCCGCAGCCAGACGCGGAGGCAGAAGACGAGGAAGAGAATGAAGAAAATGATCCCCGCCGCGCCGAAGAGGTTCTTCGAGAGATTCGCGCACCAGATCGCCGCCGGGCGGTCGCTCTCCATGGAGAGGGAGATGATGACGACCACCGCGAAGGCCGCGGGGAGGATCAAGAGGAGCTCCGGGATGTCGGGATGCGCGTCGAGGAAGCGCTGCAGCGCGGTTTTCTCCCGCAGCGCCTTCTGTTCCTTGACGGATTTCGGCGTCTTGCGGCGTTCGCGCATTTCGGCGAGCTTCTCATTGCGGGCAGCGGTCTCCGCCGCCTTCTTCATGCGGGCGGCTTTTTCGACTTCGGCTGCTTTCTTTTTCTTCGCCGCCTCGTCGGCCGCTGTCTTCCGCGCCCGAGCGCGTGAGACCTTCGCGGTACCGGATGAGGCCGTGGATTTGGTTTTCTTTTCGGTCATGGGATTAGTATAACATTTTTTCTAATTGTGTGGAAGAAAAGAAAGTCAATAGTCA
>CAVCBG010000212.1:0-3502 GCA_963600285.1 Anaerovoracaceae bacterium | reverse complement strand
AAAACAAGAAAAGGAAACTACGATTATGGCTGACATCACAAATCTCAAAAACCTCTTCAATCGGAGCACCCCGGAATCCGACGTAAAATGGGGACTCGTCCTCTGCGGAGGCGGGACCAAGGGCGCTTATCAAGTCGGCGCGTGGAAAGCCATCACCGAACTCAAGCTCCCCATCAAAGCCATCACCGGCACGTCCATCGGCGCGCTCAACGCCGCGCTGATCCTCCAGGATGACTACGAAAAGATGGTCAATATCTACGAGACCATCAAGATCACCGACATCCTCCCTGTCTCGGATAAAGTCGACCCGAACAAGGACATCTTCGACCCCTCCAACCTCCTTGAGCTCTCGAAGGAGTTCATCAATCAAGGTGGTCTGGACAACACCGTGCTGCGCGATTACATTACGAATTGTCTGGACATCAAGAAAATCTACGACAATCCCATCGACCTCGGCATGGTCACCTTCGACGTGAAATCCCTTGAGCCGGTGCAGGTCTTCAAGAAGGACATCCCCGAAGATAAGCTCGTGGACTACCTCACCGCCTCGGCGAACTTCCCCATCTTCCGCGCGAAGAAGGTCGACGGCAAGGCCTTCATGGACGGCGGGCTCTATGACAACATGCCGATCAATCTCCTCGTCGACGCGGGGTACGACCACATCATCGTCCTCAACGTCAACGGCCTCGGCTCCGTCCGCAAGATCGAGAACCCGAACAATGTCTACGTCAAGATGATCCACTGCAGCGAAGACCTCGGCGGCACGTTCGAGTTCAACAAAGACCGCATCCGCAAGAACATGACCATGGGCTACCTCGACACCCTCCGCGCCTTCCATAAGCTCTTCGGCGTCTATTATTACTTCCGCCGGCCCGCGTACAATGACCTGATGCTGAACTTCGGCGTCGAAACCATTTACGGACTGGAAACCGCGGCGAAGTTTTATAACGTCGACCGGGTGAAGATCTACAAGGCCGAGGAATTCCTCGACGCGCTCGAGGCGGCGTATGTCGAAGCCGACAAACGCTACCGTGAGACGATGAAGCCCCGCGGTGCTTCGGAACTCCTGAAATGGATCCGCTCCACCGCGAACGAAGACGACGAGGACATCTCCTACTTCGTCGACATCCTGCAGGAACAGCCCTCGTTCCCGACTTCCAATCCGCTGGCGAAGGCCTTCCCCGAACACATCGCGGCGGCCAAAGCCATTATCGAGCTGCGCAATTACCGCCGCCTTTGATTTCAATCAATCACGCCGTCCGTACGGGCGGCGTATTTCTTTTAAGATTCGTGAATGAATTCGTTAAGATTTCAGGAAAGACGCGAAATTGATGTTATAATCCATATCAATAGAAATGTCTTGTTTTCCGCTGATTTGTGAGAGAAGACCGTCCATGAAAAAATCCGCCCTCCTGCTTTTGATCCTCTTGATGTTTTCCGTCTGCGCGCGTACCGCGTTCGCGGCGGAGATCAAGTTCAATGCGGGAACCGGCGGGAGCGGCAGCGGCGCCGGCAATACGGAAAGCGACCCGATCCTGAAGATGGGCGTCGTCCCCGCGCCGGACAAATACGGCATCACGAACGCCGGCGAGGCCTTCATCGGCTGGCTCGGCAACGACGGCAGGACTTACATGATGGGCGGGCTTTTCGACACCGCGGCTTATCCCACCGAGCTGACGGCACAGTGGGCGAAGCCGGAAACGGTCGACTCCTGGGCCGCGCTCAAGACACGGATCAATTCCGTCGCCGATACCGGCACCACGGTCGTGATCCAACTCCCCGCCGAACTGACGGCAAACACTTCCATTTCCCCGACCGGATGCAATGTCATCCTCATCGCCGCGGAGAACGGGACAACGATCAAGTACAGCGATAACGCCCCGATCTTTTCCGCAAGCACCGGCGGTAAACTGATCCTCGAAGGCACGGCAGCCGCTCCCTTCATTCTGGACGGCAATTCGAATCCGATCACAAAAAAAAGCGGTTTTCTTTTCGCGGGCGGCGGCACCATTGTCCTGAACCGGACAACGGTGAAAAACGTCATCTCCGAATACAACTCCCCGCTTTGGGTCAATCAAGGCGGCTCCGCGGTCCTGCTCTCATCGACCTTCACGAACAATTCCGTCACCCCGGACAGCTGCTCCACGAGTAATTCCTACGGCGGCGCGGCGGGCGTTTATACCGGGAACATTTACATCGACGGCACGACCTTCAGCGGAAACAGCGCGAAAGGCCTCGACGACTGCCCGGCTTACGGCGGCGCGATTAACGTTTTTGAATACGGCAATGTCCATATCTCCTCCGCGGTTTTCTCCGGAAACACCGCTCAGGCAGGCGGCGGCGCGATCAACATTTCCAACGCCAACGGTACGCTGACGCTGCACGGCAACAGTTCATTCTCCGGGAACAAGGCGAATATCGGCGGCGCGGTCAAGATTGAATCCTCCGGGACGCTCAAGCTTCCCACCGGGAACGATCCGAAGCCGTGGGCGCTCTTCACCGGGAACAACGCGGACACCGCCGCGGCTGATGTTTACATCACCTCCGCCGGCGCGACGCTCCCGCAGTACACGTACGATGGGAAGGACAACGTCTGGAAGAAGGACGTCAGCGGCTCCCGCGCGGACGCGTCCACGGCGGCGTGCGACCCTTCGGAGTACACGAACAGCACCGGCGCCCTGGCGCTGAGATCCTTCACCGAGGCGAGCACATCCACGGCCGACATTCAATTCGTCAATAACAGCGTCACCGCCGGGGATGGCGGCGCGATCCGCTCCCTCGGCACGGTCACGGCCGAAACCTCCGAGACCGTCACCCTGACCGTAAAAAAGACCTGGCCGAACGGCACCGCCCCGGAAGCGGCGTCGGTCGTGCTTTCCGTTTTTCAGGGCAAAAACCGCTTCATGAACATCGTCTTGGACGGCACCGTGGACGGGAACGGCGAGGAAGAGGCTTGGACGGCTGTCTTCCGCGGGCTCCCGAAGCAAGTCAACGGCACGGATGCCGTCTACACGTTCGCCGAACGGCTCGGCCCGGACGGTTACACCGCCGCCGTTTCCGGCAGCACGGTGAGCAACTCCGGCACCGGCTCGTTCTCGACCCTGACTTACAGCTGGGGGAGCGGTGTCAAGGTAACCGCCGGCACCCTGCCCGCCGCGGCTTCCTGCCCGGTGTACACAACCATCTCCGCCTCGCACTGCAAGATCACGATCCCGACCGATGTCGTCGCGGAAAAAGTTCATTTCGTCGGCTGGTCCGAAACGGCAGGCGCGGCGGCCGCGGATTACCTGATTGACGGCGAAGTCCGCGCGTTCAGCGGGACCGGCAGCCATACCCTGTACGCCGTTTGGGCGGACGGCGCCGCGACCAACACGCCGACCCCGGTCACGCCGACGAATACGAATACGCCGGTACCTCCGACGAATACGCCGACTCCGACGAATACGAATACGCCGACGAATACCCCGGTCACGCCGACCGATACGAACACTCCGACGAACAC
>CAVCBG010000211.1:0-3504 GCA_963600285.1 Anaerovoracaceae bacterium | reverse complement strand
CGGCGGACATGGCGCGGGCTTTGTCGTTGAGGTAGGTCAGCTCCTGCAGGTAGGCTTTCTCCGAGTAAGGCAGCTCTACGGGATGATCGGGGTGGGCGGGGTACCAGTAGATCATCTCAATGTTCTCCGCCGGGAATTCTTCACGCCGTCCGAGCAGGCGGCCGCCGCGGCGTTTGGCGATGAAGCGGTAGAGATGCGTCTGCGGCGAATCCATGCAGGCGGCGCGGGACGCGGGGCGGGCGGATGTTTTCCAGTCGAAGATCAGCAGTTTATCCCCGCGGAAGGCGAGGACGTCGAAGATGCCTTCCCACAGAACGCCGGCGTGGAGGGCGGTGAGCTTTTTCTCCGTGTAGATCGGCGAGCAGCCTTCGAGCGGGTTGTTGACCAGGAATGAGTCGAGCAGCCCGCGTTCTTTGTCATCCACGCAGCCCGCGCGGACGCGGTCCGCGGGAAGGCCGAGGAGCAGCTGCTTGACCATGGTATGGAAGCGCGAACCGGTGTCGGTGTTGAAATTGCGGGCGTTGGCGGCGGGCCATACGAGCTGCCGCACGTACTTCAGAAAGTAGGCGCGCGGACAGGCCTGATACAGGCGGATGCGGCTTTGTGTGATCGTCAGCATGGCGTCTCCTTATCTCAACGGTTTTCCCAGACACGGCGGATATTATGGACCGCGTTCGACTCCCCCTGCGTACCGAAACGGCCGTTGTTGAAGGAGATGTGCAGGCCCTTTTTGGCGCGGGTGATGCCGACATAGAGCAGGCGCATGCGCTCGCGGACGCCGTTCAGCCAGGCTTGTTCGGTGCCGTCCCCGCAGCGGTAGACCGGGTATTCGTCCGGGAAGACGGCGGCCTTCAATGCCTGCAGCGTCTCGGCCTGAATGTCAAGCCGTCCGCGGGCGTACGGCGGATCGGCTCTGCGGCGGCTGAAATCATGCGGCAGGCCGTCCGGGAAGTCGTAGTTGTTGCAGCTGGTGAGGAAGACCTGATCCCATTCCAGCCCCTTGGACTTATGGAAGGTGGTGACGACGACCTTGCCCGGATAGGCGTTCGGGTTGAACTGCGTGTCGGCGCCCATCCCGAAGGACAGGCTGCCGGACTTGACCGCGTCCGTGATCTCCTTCGCGGCGGATTCCAACGTCTGCCCGGGATTGAGGCGGGCGGTCTGCGCAAGCATCCCGCCGAGGAGGCTTGCCGTGCAGAGGTCGTCCGAGTTGGTGAAAAGGTCCTGCGCGATGAGGAGAACGAGCTGGTCGTAGGGCAGGAAGCGGGCATCCAGCCAACGGCGCAGCAGCCCGCGGAAGCGCATCACGATCTGGAGATGGAATTCGTCGGCTTCGGCGAGCTCGGGGAGGGCGTCGAGGTCCTCGTTCGCGAGCGGATAGAAGAAGTCTTCCGGATGGTGAAAGGCGCGGAGCAGTTCCTTGATGACAGCGCCGTCCTCGGGCGTGATGAAAAACTCGCCCTTCTCGGCCTCGTTATAGATGAAGTCGAAGAGGCTCAGCAGCCGCTCTGTGTTCAGCGGCATGGACAGCCACTCGAAGACTCTCGCGATGATGTCCGCGGCGGCGCGGGCTTTTTTGGTGCTCCGCAGCACTTCAATGACCTCCACCGGGTAATTCGCCAATTGATCGACGAACTGCTTGCCGAAGTCGTTGCCGGGGACGAGGATGGCGATGGTCTCCGTCGGATGCTCGGCCGCGTGCTTGGACGCCGCGGCGCAGACAGCGGTGATCTCGTTATCCGGGGAGTAAAGACGCGGGTCGTAGTAAATCCGCGCGGGATCGTCCTCCGGGTTCTTCTGGCGGTCGTCTTTGGCCGTCATGGAGACATACGTCGGCGCGAGCGCGTCCCGGCAGAGCGGGTTGGGATGTTCGTTCACGACCCACTTGACGAGGCGGTTCGCCTGGGTTAGGATGGAGCGGGAGCTGCGGCCGGCTTCGTTCATGGTGACGGAACGCTCCGCGGTCTGCATGAAGTTCCGCAGATATTTCGGGTCGGCCGTGGTGAAGGTCTCGTTGATGGCCTGGTTCGGGTCGCCGACGCGGACCCAGTTGCCGGAGCGGGCGGTCAGCATTTTGAGGACCTCTTCCTGGATCAGGGAGCTGTCCTGCGCCTCGTCCTCGAGGATATACGGCCAGCGGACCTGCAGATGCGCAAGGTACCCCGGATCGGCGGTGAGGAGGCGGTGGGCGTAAAACATCAGGTCGGCGAAGTCAAGCGCGGGATAGTTTCGCAGACGGTTCTGATAAAGCGTGTAGACGGAGCACACCGCCGTCAGCAGCTGCTTGGCGAAGGGATCGTCGACGTGATCGAGGCGTTCGCGAAGCTCTTCCGGCGTGATGTGGTAGTCTTTGGCCTGCGAGATGACATTCTTGCAATAGCGGGTGATGTCGCCCGTCCACTTGTCCGCGAACTTGAGGTCTTGGTACTTCGGGGTCAGGTTCGGGTCAACGATGGCGTCAAAGGTGTCGCGGATGTCGTCCGCCAGCCAAAGACGGACGGCTTCATCGAGGATGGCGTTCGAGCTGAGCTCGTCGAGGACTTCGAATTCGTCCGCGATGCCCAGCTGCTGCGTATGCCCGCGGATGATCTCGAGGGCCATGCTGTGCAGGGTGCAGACTTTGTAGCCGACGCCGGGGACGAGGCCGTTGTCGGAGAGAATGGCGCCGATGCGGGCGGCGAAGTTCGACGCCGCGGCGTTGGAGAAGGTCACGATCAGCACTTCGCGTTCGGTGCCGGTCTCTTCATCAACGCGGCCTTCGTCGATCAGGCGCTCGACAAGTTTGGCGGCCAGCGCGGAGAGCGTGAAGGTCTTGCCGCTGCCGGGAACCGCGGAGACGCCCATCGTCCCGCCGGTGTAGTCGTAAACTTCCTGCTGTTTTACGCGGAGTTTGAAATTCATTTCTCCCTCCCGTTATCGTCATTATCGTCCAAGCCAAAGTCAATGACAGCCCCCGCGCGGCGGAGCAGCACGTCCATGGAAGGTTCGTCGCTGAAGCCGGGATAGACCGGCTCTTCCTCGCGGATCATCAGCGGAGGATCGACTTCGGGGACGGGCTCGGTGGGCTTATCCGCCTTGAAGCGGCGCGTGAGCGTGGCGAAGGTCGTCAGCAGTTTGGAGCGCTGCTCCATGCCGGATTCGCTGCGGTCGCTGGCGTAAATCCGCACCTGCTTGCGGCAGCGGCTGAGCAGCCCGCGGATCTGCGAATTCATGTGCGCGTCGTTGTACTGCGACGCGGTGAGGACGTCCCATTTGCGGCCTTCCTGCCAGCGTTTTGAGAGGACGATGTCGTTCGTCAGCTCGCCGTAGAAGCGTTCCCACCAGCGCGGGGCGCCGGCGTTCAGCCAGATTTGGTAGGCCGCGGGGCGGTTCATCGGGAGGTAGGCGGAGGTCAGGGATACGAGAATGCTGTCCTCCGGCTGCGCGTAGACTTCTTCGTAATACTGCGCGGAGACCATGCCGAGGCCGATGAGGGCGAAGTAATCCCCCCAGTCGGGGAGCTGC
>CAVCBG010000210.1:0-3504 GCA_963600285.1 Anaerovoracaceae bacterium | reverse complement strand
GTGGTATACTCAATCCGGGGGTAACATGACACTGATCAGCGCAAATAACATCTCAAAATCATTCGGCGATTACGACGTATTCACCGACGTATCCCTATCCATCCCCCCGAAGTCACGCATCGGTTTCGTCGGCGCGAACGGGTCCGGCAAGACGACACTCCTCAAGATCCTCGTCGGCATCGACGACCCCGACTCCGGCACCGTCTCCCGGGCGAAGGGCCTCACCATCGGCTACCTGCCCCAGATGATCGAGATCGCGTCCCACAAGACGCCCTACGAATCCTGCCTGGAGTCCTTCACCGCGCTGCTTGCCAAGCAAAAGCAATTGAACGCCCTCGAAGAGCAGCTCCGCCAAAGCCCGGACGACGCCGAGCTCTTGACGAATTACGGCCGCCTGCAGGAGGAATTCGAGAACGCCGGCGGATATACCTTCCGCTCGAAGATCAATCAGATCCTCCAGGGCCTCGGCCTGACCGACGGCGAAGAGAACCGTCCGTGGAATGAGCTCTCCGGCGGGCAGAAGATCCGCGCGTATCTCGCGAAGATCCTCGTCACCGAACCCGACCTCCTCGTCCTCGACGAACCCACGAACCACCTCGACATCGCCTCCGTTGAATGGCTGGAATCCTATCTGAAGGACTTTCGCGGCGCCGTTCTCATGGTCTCCCACGACCGCTACTTCCTCGATCAATGCGTCAACACCATCTGGGAGCTCGGCTTCTCGTTCGAAGTCTACCGCGGCAATTACTCCGCCTACCTCACCCAGCGCGAGGAGCGCTATCAGCGCCAGCTCGCCGAGTATGAACGGCAGCAGGAGTTCATCGCCAAGGAAGAGGAATACATCCGCCGCAACATCGCCGGGCAGAACACCCGCCAGGCACAGGGCCGCCGCAAGCGCCTCGAGACCCTCATCAAGGAATCCCTCGTCGTGCGCCCGACGGTGTCCCGCTCCATGTATCTCAAGCTCGACTCCGACCTGCGCTCCGGCGACCTCGTCCTGCGCACGAATGACATCGCGGTCGGCTACCACGACGACAACAAAGTCCTCTTCCGCGTCCCCGACCTCACCCTGCAGCGCGGCGAATGCGCCGCCATCATCGGGCCGAACGGCACCGGCAAGTCGACATTCATCAAAACCATCCTCGGCAAACTCGAGCCGCTCGAAGGCACCACCCGCCTCGGCTCGAATCTGAAGATCGGCTACTTCGCCCAGGCGCATGAGGACCTCGACCCCGAGGCGGACCTCATGGACGAGATCAACAAGGTCGCGCCGAACATGCTCCCGGCCCAGATCCGCGACTACCTCGCCAAGTATCTCTTCTCCGGCGACGACGTCTTCAAGAAGGTGAAAGTCCTCTCCGGCGGCGAAAAAGGGCGGCTGTCGTTGGCCATTCTTGCCCTGCAGGGCGCCAACCTCCTCCTCCTAGACGAGCCGATGAACCACCTCGACATCGATTCGCAGGAACTGCTGCAGTCGGTGTTGAAGACATTCGAAGGCACCATCATCCTCGTCTCGCATGACCGCTACCTGATCGACGCGGTCGGCACGCAGATCTGGGAAGTCCTCCCCGAAAAGCACACGCTCGAGATCTACAAAGGCACCTACAGCCAATACAAGGAATACAAACGCAATCTCGCCGCCGCGGAGGTCAAACCCGCCCGCGAAGAGAAGCCGAAGACGGCATCCGTCGACACCGCACCGGCCCCCAAGAAGCTCTCCAACAATGAGATTTGGAAGCTCAACCGGCGCCGCGAGGAGCTGGAAAAGCAGATCGCCGTCCTCGAATCCGAGACCGCGGCGCTGGCCGAGAAGCTCAACAACGGCACGCTTCCTTTTAATGAACTGCAGGACGCGGGAGTGTTGTATAATAAGAAGCAGGAAGAATTAGACGCGCTCTCGGAAGAGTGGCTCGAGATTGAAGAGAAAATTTCATAAATCAAGGACGGCAATATGTATCTATCGGTCGTATCCCCTGTTTATAACGAATATGAAAATCTGCCTTACCTGTACGACGCCATGGTCAAGGCTTTGGAAAACATCAACGATTGGGAGCTGATCCTCGTCAACGACGGCTCCAAGGATAACTCCATGGATCGCCTGCGTGAGCTCGCGGCGAAGGATTCCCGCGTGAAGGTCATCAGCTTCCGCCGCAACTTCGGGCAGACCGCCGCCATTGCCGCGGGCGTTGCCCATGCCTCCGGCGAGATCATTGTCCTGATCGACGCCGACATGCAGAACGACCCGTCGGACATTCCCGCGATGCTGGCGAAGCTTGACGAAGGGTATGACGTCGTCAGCGGCTGGCGCAAGGACCGCAAGGATAATATCATCCGCCGCTTCCCTTCGAAGTGCGCCAACAAACTCATCTGCAAAGTCACCGGCGTCAACCTTCACGACTACGGCTGCACCCTGAAAGCCTACCGCAGCGAAGTCATCAAGGGCTTCCGCCTGTACGGCGAAATGCACCGCTTCATCCCGGCGTACGCGAATGCCTACGGCGCGCGGATCGTTGAAATGCCGGTCAAGCATCACGCCCGCACCCGCGGCAAGGCGAATTACGGCCTCGAACGGACCGCGAAAGTCATCCTCGACCTGTTCACGGTCAAGTTCCTCTCCAGTTACGCCGACAAGCCGATCTACCTCTTCGGCGGCGCCGGCCTTGCGCTTTCGGCCGTGTCCATCATCGCCCTGCTCTTCCTCATCATCCGCCGCATCTTCTGGGGCACCTCCATCATGGCCTCCCCGATCCTGCAGCTGGCGGCGATGTTCCTCATCCTCGGCTTCCAGTCCGTTCTCATGGGCCTGATCGCCGAGCTGCTCGTCCGCACCTATCATGAGTCCCAGGGCAAGACCGTCTACCACATCGGCGAGATGATCAACTTCGAGAACCGCGACGACGTCAACAAATAAATGAACATCCTCGTCCTCATTCACGAATTCCCGCCCATCGGCGGAGGCGGCGGACCGATCGCCCGCGACCTGTCATTGCAATGGGTCAAGGCCGGCCACCGCGTCCGCGTCGTGACCGCGGCGTTCGGGGATCTGCCGGAATATGAGGAAATCGACGGCCTCGAGGTCGTCCGCCTGCAATCCCACCGCACCGAATCGTTCCGCGCCAAGATGGGCGCGATGATCGGCTACATCAACGCCGCCTCGCGCTACTGCCTGTTCGAATGTAAGGACTTCACCCCCGACCTCATCCACGTCCACTTCGCCGTGCCGAACGGTCCCGCCGCGATGATCGCTTCGCAGAAGATGGGCGTGCCGTACGTCATCACCGCCCACCTCGGCGACATTCCCGGCGCCTCGCCGGAGAAGACGAAGAAGTGGTTCCGCTACATTCAGCCCTTCACCCCGCCGATCTGGAAGAACGCCGCCCGCGTCGTCGCCGTCAGCGAATTCTCGCGGAAGATGGCGCTCAAGAGCTACAACGTGCCCATCGACGTCATCCCCAACGGCATTGATTACGAGAAAATCAAGAACCCCGAGATCGTCCGCCACGA